>JBJTJJ010000073.1:0-3619 GCA_046095445.1 Sediminibacterium sp. | reverse complement strand
GGGTGGAGCCGGGCAGTTGGGACAGGAATTGCAAGTCGCAAGTCGAGATACATCCTTTTCACATCGCTTCTTATAGTGGTAACGGGTGGAGCCGGGCAGTTGGGACAGGAATTGCAAGTCGCAAGTCGAGATACATCCTTTTCACATCGCTTCTTGTTTACAGATCGGGGGCAGTTGGATTTATCTAAGCCGGAATTGCTTGCAAATTTTTTTGTTACCCACCGACCTGCGTATTTTATTCATGGGGGTGCTTATACTGCCGTTGATAAGGCCGAACAGGAAAAAGATCTCGCATTGCTCATCAATGCAACTGCCACCGGAGAGATCGCACGTTTGTGCAAAGAATATGATACCCGGCTAATATATGTTTCGACTGATTATGTGTTCAATGGACAAGGGACTGCGCCTTATGCTGTTGATGCTGCAACATCTCCTGTCAATCATTATGGCTATACCAAGTGGATGGGAGAGGAGTTGATACGGAAGTCTGAGGCATTTGCGGTGATTATTCGTACCTCCTGGGTATTTAGTTCTTATGGACACAACTTTGTGAAGACCATGTTGCGGTTAATGAGTGAGCGCCCGGAGATCAAAGTGGTGAATGACCAGCGGGGTTGTCCTACGTATGCGGCGGACCTGGCGGCGGCTATCTTGCAAATTGTTCAAGAGTGGGAATCAGGGAATACGCACACAGGCACGTATCATTTCAGCAATCAAGGCGACATAACCTGGTATGAATTTGCCTGTGCCATTCGAGATGTAGCGGGTCTAGTGTGTGATATAAAGCCAATTCCAAGTTCGGACTTTCCAACACCAGCTAAACGACCTTCCTATTCTGTTTTAGATACTAATAAGATATCTGCTGATTTTGGAGTTCAGCCCAGAAACTGGAAAGACGCATTGCAAGCATGTTGGAGGATAATACAATGATGGAGGATTTTACCCCAAGCAGCAAGCTGTTTACTCTTTTGTAAAAGTATATCTGCCTGCCCCTTGTTGTAAGATCAGGTTTTTCTTTTCAGGTATGAATTCTATTTTAACACCCGCTTGGATAAATTGAAATTGGTGTTTTGCAGTGGGCTCGAGTGGAAACGAAGGCTGACCCGTCACTTGTGCCAACAGCAGTTTCCCCTCTTTGCTGATAGTAATTTTCACCGGTAAGGAAGAACTTGAGTAGAGGCCAATATATTGATCCAGTTCCTCCGAAGCTAATACAAAAGAAGTCAAGGAGGGAATTTCAAAACGCTTATCAAAAACGGCACTCAGAACTGCTATGGAAATATCATTGTTGTTGAAGTTCGTTCCATTGGAGGTAAGAGAGTAACCAATTTTATCCTCGGGGAAATAGGAGAAAACCGAGCTAAATCCGTCTATGCCACCTGTATGGCCATACCCTTGTTTATCGTAGAAGGGAATGATGAATAGTCCAAGGCCATAATTATCTTTCATATTGGTCATGATTGCCAAACTTTCCGGCTGAATGATTTTTCCATTGAATAGTGCTTCGGAAAAACGATTGATGTCGGTAGGATTAGATACGATGGCGCCTGCTCCCAGGGGAATTGACATATCTGTTTCCGATTCAGCCTTCCAGCCGTCTCTGTAGGTATAAGATTTACTTTCATTTTTAGTGACATCAACCTTTCCGCCTACATACGTATTCTTTAGACCGATAGGTCGCAGGATATTTTTTTGTAGCAGCGAGGGATAAGTATCCTTCATTACTTTTTCCAATAAAAAAGTAAGAAGCACATAATTGGAGTTGCTATAGCTGAATTTACTGTTGGGTTGAAAATCACTTCCCAGTGCGGAAAGTCTTTCCATCAATGCTTTTTCAGTTTGGGGTTGGGTATTCCAGGTCAGATAATCTTTATCGTCTGTGAAATTGTGGATGCCACTGCGGTGACTGAGTAAATGACGAATGGTAATGCTGTTGGCATTCTTAATGGTGGGGAAGAAACTTTCAATGGTTTGGTCTAGACTGATCAGCTGCTGCTCAACTGCTTTCATCACCAGAACAGCGGTGAATGTTTTAGAAATTGAACCAATGCGGTATGTTGATGCCTCATTGGCTTTTTTATTCCCCTCTACATCAGAAAATCCTACTGATCGTTGGTAGAGCAGGGTTCCATTTTTTGATACGGCAACAGAACCCATGAACTTATTGTTCTTCTCCAGCACATTGAAATATTCATCCAGCTTCGCTTTATCCGAAATTTGGGAAAATCCAACAGAGAATAAAAAAAGACTGAAAAAAGCAGTCAGTAAATGTTTTTTCATGGAAAAAATATATTGGGTGTATGAAGATTTCAAACGTTTGTACTTTAGAATAAATTGAATGAAGCTAAGCTTACTTCTGTTTTACTGTTTTCATTTGAATGATATCTACGAGGAAGGCGAATGCCATGGAGAAATAGATGTAGCCCTTAGGAATCTCAAAGCGAAGACCTTCCGCCAGCAAGGCGACACCGATCATCATGAGAAAGCAGAGTGCCAGAATTTTGAAAGAGGGGTGTTGGCGAATAAATTCACTGATGGGTTTGGCTGCTACCAGCATGATGATGACGGTTACAATTACAGCCGTGTACATCACCCATAATTCTTGCACCATACCAACTGCCGTAATGATAGAGTCAATCGAAAAGACCAGATCCAGTAAAATAACTTCTGATAACAATTTCCCAAAACTCTGCTCACCGGCAATATTGGGGGAATCACTGTGAAGTTCTGTCTTGTGATAAATTTCTCTGGTGCTTTTGTACAAGAGAAACAGTCCGCCAACCATCAGAATGATTCATTTGACGGAAATATAGATGTCCTGCACTGTAAAAAGGGTTTTGTCCAGCTTTAGAATCCAGGATATGGCTGCCAATAATGCCAGTCGCATTACCAGGGCAAGTCCGATGCCCCAAAAGCGGAGTTTCCCTCTTTGTTCTTCCGGCAGTTTATCTGCCAGAATGGAGATAAAAATGATGTTGTCAATGCCTAATATTACTTCTAGGGCAATGAGTGAAATCAGGGGGATGATAATTTCGGACATAGCAGCTTGATTATAGAAAAACTGATTCGAAATTAATCAAATCTGCTTGAACAAAGATGTTATGTGCGGATGTTCCGGACTTTAATCACCTGGAATTAATAAAAGTATTGAAGGGAGCTCTGGCGGAAGGGATTTCAAAGAGGGCAGGATGTTCTCCTCCCGGGATATCAACTATCTGTACCTGCTGGCAGGTACTGCAGTTTTGGACTTCCTGTTTGAATACCGGCCAGGAATACATTTGAATGGGTGTGTCATTCAGTCCCTGAATGAAAATGATATCAGATATAAACCCCATGATAAAGTTCAGCAATGACCGATTGAAATAGGCCGCCGGATTACTCGACGTAGTACCGTAAGTATTCCTCAGTCGGGTGCAAAAGCTACTGGCCTGAGCTGTTCCGGCTTCTTCAAGTCCGCAACGATAAACTAGATTGAGTGGTCCGGGCGCATTGGCAATAACGCCATTGGTGGCATGCATGGTGTTCAGGCGGGTGACCATGTACCCTCCCTGAGAATGCCCTCCTAAAAAAATCTTCTTAACCTGGATGCCCAGTTCCTGTGATGCCTTGTTCTTTAACC
>JBJTJJ010000072.1:0-2280 GCA_046095445.1 Sediminibacterium sp. | reverse complement strand
AATACAAGCTATTTCTATATTACAATAGCACCCGGTAGGGTGCTATTTTTTTTACTGAATTGGCAGGGTAATAGTTATTCTATCGGAGTTACATTCCTGCGAATGGCTTTAATTGTGGGATGGTTTTTAATGTTCTTGTATAAATAGAACCCTTATTATTTGTCAATCTTATGACCAATTCATTACCGGCTACCTGTGCTGCCATATTTTTCTTTGGTTGCATACCGGATGCATCTTTCTCTTGGATGGAAATTTGCCAAATTGCTTCCCTGGTGTATTTGACCAGGGTATCAGAATATTTTCCATTTTCTAGTACAACAGATCGCGTGTTCACTCTATTGAGTGTAGCCGTGTAGAGTTCCCGATTGATCCAAACCTGGCTTAATTGTAGATTTGACACTCTACTGCTAATTAGATACAAAAAGTATTCTGATTGAGCAGGAGCATCAGTGGCAGTTATTTCTTCGCCGCCTACTTTAATTATAGGGGTAGGGGCTACTCCGTTTAATATGATGCGTTGAAAAGCAGCCAGCTTGATAGAGGGTGTTCTGGACTGGCTGGAAGCCGCCACGCAATAGAACAAACAAGCAAAGGATATTAATCCGGTAACTATGAGTTTACGCACAAACTATTGTTTGATTATTTTTTGAATGGTTTGGTACTTCTTGTTATCACTGGTAATTTGGATCACATAGTTTCCGGCGGCTAAATTTCCCAATGGTATATTTCCCGGACCATAGTTCACTGTTTGGCTATATACCCTTTGTCCCGCAAAATTAAATACCTGAATCTGCATTGTTTTTATTCCTGCTAAAGTTCCTTGTCCGTATTGATAATTTCCCCTGCTGATGGTAGGGAATATTTTGATGAAGTTTTTGTCATTAACAATGGCAGTTGCCAAAGCTGTTGTTAAGTTCGGATTAAAATTCGGTGAACCTATGGGGGTATAATACATGCCATTGCCATGGGTTCCGATCAGCATTGTATTATCCGCCGGGCGATAGTCTAAGGAAGTAATTACAGCATAATTTAAAACTGATGGGCTCTCTCTTGACCAGGTGATAGTTCCTCCGGCACCTAAGGTTTTGCCAATACTGGCTGTAGTAAACAGTCCGACAGATGTGCCGACATAATATTCAGTTACAGGTAACCCGTTTTCTAATTTAGGTGCAATAACGCATGAGCGGATGGATGGTAAAGTCAGATTTCCTTCGGCATTGGACCAACTGGGTTTGGCAGATTTAGCGTTGAAGGTCCACCAAATACTTGTCACATTGTAGTTAGATACTACGGCCATTATTTCATTGTCATTGTTGGGATGTACTGCAATGTCTATTACATTACCTGAAAGACCGGTAGGTGTAATATCAACAGGAACGGAAGAAGGACTGGCATTGATATAGTCATCCAGTCTGAATATTTTTCCAGAGCTAGTGCCATAAAACATGGCATGCGTGCTTAAATAGGGCCCCCATGAAAAATCAATGGATCTAATTGAAACTGGGTTACCGGTACCATTATCAGTTGCAGTGGCAATACCGGTCATTTTGGTCCAGGTAGTACTATCTACAGTGCTTGCTGAAGTTGTTCTGAACAAATTATAATAATTGGCATAGAACATGACTTCGGAATTAGAATTACTCAATTTGAAATAGGTAACAAAATCACCCCAACCACCACTACTATTAGATATAAGTTCTGTTACTATGGGTCTGATTCTTGCTCCCGGGTAGTTGACATAGTCTAAAACTTCATCCCTAAACATTTGACCCAATTGAAATCCAAAATAGATTAATTGTTTACCCGCATTTATATTGGCTATATCCACAGCCACACCATCTCCACCTGCTATGTTGAAATAATCATCAATACCGGGTCGATCAGCGGGTCTGGGTCCGAGGTTTAAAGATGCATCCCGGTACCAGGTGCCATTATCTTGTGCACCACCCAGAAAATTATTTTTACCGGTTTCAGGATCAATGGAAACATGATAGTATTGAAGCGTTTGATAGTTTTTTACATAACTCCATACCACTGGAGTTGCAGTAATATCATTGGTTATCTGCATGCTACCATCATTAACCGAGTATGCTTTTTTCGGATTGGTTGGATCAAAAATCAGACTATGCATGTCGGGATGTGAATTGGCTGTTGGATATCCTCCGATGGTAGTTGTTGATCCGGTAGAAGTAAATCCATTCAGCGAACGGTATAAATTAGTTCCACCCACAAAAACCATATTGGGGTCATCCGGTTTAACAGTAACCATCATATTGTATC
>JBJTJJ010000071.1:0-15966 GCA_046095445.1 Sediminibacterium sp. | reverse complement strand
GGTGTAGCAATTCCCTTCGCTTTTCTAGCTTCCATCATATAGCTAAAAGCAAGAACCGCAGTCTGATTGCCGTTCATAAGGATCCAGTTACCATGGTTATCTTTCACTCCGATTCCTACCCGGTCTGCATCAGGGTCTGTTCCCAATAAAATTATCTGCATTCAGTTGGCGGGCTTTTTGTAACCCGATATGCATGGTTTCACTTTCCTCCGGATTCGGGTAATGAACCGTTGGGAAATTTCCATCCGGCGTTGCTTGTTCTTCAACCACCTGCACATTGGTAAATCCATATTGTTTCAATACTTCCGGCACGAGCATGATGCCGGTACCATGAATGGGAGTATATACAATTTTCAAGTCATGCTGGGCGCTGATCACCTCCGGATACACACTCAAACTCTTCACCATCTGAATATAGGCGGCGTCCATTTCCTTTCCAATGAGGTGAATATGTTGTTCTCCTCCCGTGAATTTCACATCCGCAATGGATTGAATAGCTTCTACTTCTCTGATTACATTCACATCGTGTGGGGGCACCAACTGTCCGCCATCATTCCAATAGGCCTTGTACCCATTGTATTCCTTCGGATTGTGAGAAGCAGTGCATACTACCCCTGCCTGACAATGCAAATGACGAATGGCAAAACTCAATTCCGGCGTGGGACGAAGTGATTCGAACAGATAAACTTTTATTCCATTGGCTGCAAAGACAGCAGCAGTGGTTTCCGCAAAGAAGCGGCTGTTGTTGCGGCTATCATGCGCAATAGCAACTGAGATAGGTTGACCGGGATAGGTTTTATTCAGGTAGTTGGAAAATCCTTGTGTAGCCATTCCCACGGTATACTGATTGATGCGGTTGGTACCAACCCCCATAATTCCGCGGAGTCCGCCTGTACCAAATTCCAGGTTGCGGTAGAAGGCATCTGCCAGTTCATCGGGTTGTTCTGCTTGTAATTGACGAATGGCTTGTTTGGTTGCTTCGTCATAGGGGCCATTCAGCCAGGTGGCAACATTAGCTGTGATTACACTGTCCATAAAATCGCTCTTTTCTAATTATTACAGGGGCAAATTACCGATTATTCCGTTTTCATGAACGGCATTGATCAACTCGATAAAAATTGAAATTGTATGCGGTACAATTACTGCAGGAAGGCACCTGTAACTACGCCGTTTTCTACTTCTACCTGAATATGTTCCTGGAGGGTGGTTGCCAAACTCAGGCCGACGAAATCTGCTTTAACAGGGAACTGTTTGTGCATGCGTTCCACTAAAACCATGGTTCTAATGCTGGCGGGATGGAATTCCAGCAGAGGTTTTAAGGCATAAAGCAGTGTTTTGCCGGAGTTGGTTACATCATCCACCAGTAAGAGATGTGCTCCGTTAAGGTTGCCATCTTCGCTTAATTCCACTGTATCCGGTTTTGATTTATCCATCTGCACCCATCGGAGCTGAACGGGCCGGCTATCGTAGCGGGAAAAATAACCTGCCAACTGCCCTGCCATTACCTCTCCATTGCGGCGAATACCAATGATTACAAGGGGGGAATTATCACTACTCAAGCTTTCTGCCAGTTCCAGCGCCATGCGGTGTAACTTTTGCTCGGCCTGAGATTGTGTAAGAATGGTTTTCCTGACAGACATGAAGTATATTTGAGTATAAAATTACAGGAATATTTTCAACTTCATCCACGGCATGAATGTTGTGGTAAATTTGCCGAACATTAAACCAAGACCATGCAATTGTTACTGCAAGTTCTTTTCATCGCACTGACTGCAGCCTCTGTGCTGCTTTTCTATCGTCGCATCAAGGTCATCAGCCAATTGATTAGTATGGGTGCAACTCCCCTGCCCAACGATCAACCCGGAAAAAGATGGGCCAACGTGTTGCTACTTGCTTTGGGTCAGAAAAAAATGTTTGCCAAGCCGCTGGTGGCTGTCATGCACCTGATCATTTATGCGGGCTTCATCATTATCAACCTCGAAGTTGCAGAAATCGTTTTAGATGGCATCACAGGTCATCACCGGTTATTCCTGCCCTTGCTGGGTGTTTTGTATACCTGGCTGATTCGGATTTTTGAATTGCTGGCAGCCGGTGTTTTATTGGTGTGTGTTGTCTTTCTGCTGCGCAGGAATGTGTTGCACATCCGACGACTGGCGCATGGCGACCTCAAGGGCTGGCCTGCGAGTGATGCCAATTATATTTTAATTGCTGAGATCATACTTATGTCGCTGTTTCTTACCATGAATGCTGCAGATCAGCTGTTGCAACAGGCCGGACATCCTCATTATCCTGCAACCGGTGAGTTATGGGTTTCCGGACTTATCATTCCGCTGCTGCAGGGCATGGGTACCGACACTTTGATCTGGGTAGAACGTCTTTGCTGGTGGATGCATATACTGGGCATCTTCGCTTTCCTGAATTATCTTCCTCATTCCAAACACCTGCATATTCTGCTTGCCTTCCCCAATGCCTATTATACTACGCTCGATAAAACCGGCAAGTTCATTAATATGCCGGCTGTGCAACAAGAGGTTTTGTATGCCATGCAACCCGAACTAACGCCCGCGAATGCTACTCCGCCGGATCACTTTGGTGCAAAAGATATCAGTGGCTTACCCCAAAAAAGTTTACTCGATGCTTTCAGTTGCACTGAATGTGGCAGGTGTACCGCTGCTTGTCCGGCCAACCAAACAGGTAAACTGTTAAGTCCGAGACGCATCATGATGGCTACGCGCGACCGCATGGAAGAAATGGGTGTACAAATTCAAGCCAAAGGTAAATGGGAGGCTGATGGTAAAAACTTGTTGCACGATTATATCACTGTTGAAGAGTTGCGTGCCTGCACCACCTGCATGGCTTGCGTAGAGGAATGTCCGGTAGGTATTTCTCCCTTGAATATTATTACCGAATTGCGCCGTTCATTGATCATGGAGGAAAGCAATGCACCGCAGGAATGGAATGGTGCTTTCAGTAACATAGAAAACAATTTTGCACCCTGGAAATTTGCGCCGGATGCTCGGGCTGCATGGACAAAAGAAATTTGAAATAACTCATCAAATTAACGAACCTACAATATGGCCATAACAGTAAAAACCATGTCCGATTTTGCCGCTGCAGGCACTTCCCCGGAAATTTTATTTTGGGTAGGATGTGCGGGAAGCTTTGACCAGCGTGCACAGAAGGTAACCAAGGCCTTTGCCGCCATATTAGATAAGGCAGGCATTTCCTGGGCTATCTTGGGAAAAGAGGAAGCCTGCACCGGTGATCCCGCCCGCAGGGCGGGGAACGAATTTCTGTTCCAAATGATGGCCTATCAAAACATTCAGGTGTTGAATGGTTATGGCATCAAAAAAATTGTCACTACTTGTCCGCATTGCTTCAATACGCTCAAAAATGAATACCCTGAACTCGGAGGAAATTATGAGGTAGTACACCACACCCAACTCTTGCAGGAATTAATTGATGGAGGAAAAATCAAATTGGAAGGTGGTGGCAGTTTTCAGGGCAAAAAAATCACCTACCATGATAGCTGTTACCTGGGCCGGGCCAATGAAGTATATGAAGCACCTCGTAAGGTTTTAGAGGCCCTTGACGCTGAGTTGGTAGAAATGAAACGTTGTAGGAAAAACGGACTCTGCTGTGGTGCGGGGGGCGGACAAATGTTCAAAGAGGAAGAGAAGGGTGCCAACCGTGTGAATTTTGAACGTACCGATGAGGCACTTGCAACAGGAGCCAATTATATCGCAGCCGCTTGTCCTTTCTGCCACACCATGCTTACCGATGGGGTGAAAAATAAGGAACAGGAGAATGCCGTTCAGGTATTGGATGTAGCAGAATTGGTAGCTATGCAACTAATTGGTTCTCCTAGTTCAGAAAACAAATAATATGAGTCTTTCTATTATAACAACTGCCATTCCCGCCCATTTCTCTCCACAATCACGGGTGTGGATCTATGCAGCCAACCGGACACTGACCGAGCAGGAATCAAATTTGGCAACAGAAAGAATGAAAGCATTTGTCAGTTCATGGACAGCCCACGGAGCACCTGTTCAAGGCATCGGCATAGTTCTCTTGAATCGATTTCTTGTGCTTGTAGCTGATGAAACATTGACGCATGTGAGTGGTTGCAGCACAGATAGTTCTGTGCGCATGATGCAGGCATTGCAGGAAGAGTTGAGCATTGATCTTTTTAACCGTACGTTACTGAGCTTTTACCATAACGATCAGGTTTTTTCGCTTCCTATTGCTGAGTTGTCTACTGCCATTGCGGAAGGGAAAATCAATGGCGATACTTTATTCTTTGATCATGTTGTAGGCACCAGGCAGGCATTTGAATCCGGTTGGTTACAACCTGCCAGAAAAAGCTGGCTGGTCAATCGTTTTCCGGCCTTGCAAGAAAAAGCTATCGGATATTCATAATACTCTGCTATTTTTACGCCTCATCGTTTTTATATGTACACCATCTATGGTATTCCTAACTGTGGCACTGTGAAGAAAGCCATTCAATGGTTTGATCGCAACGGACTCCGCTATCAGTTTCATAATTTTCAAAAGTTGGGAGTAACGGCAGATCAGCTCAATAACTGGGCAGCACAAGTGGGGTGGGAATCATTGATCAATAAAAACGGAACTACCTGGCGCAAGAACAAGGAACTGAATGAAAAAAAGATTCAGACAGAGAAAGGAAAGACTGATTTACTAACCGATCAAACCAGCATTATTCGACGCCCCTTGATTGCCAAGGGAGACAAGGTGATGGCACTGGGCTTCCAGGAAGACCATTACCTTACCACATTTCTCTAAAAAAATTCTTTATTGTCCGAGTAATTCCGACAACTTTTGGGCAAGAGCTTCTCCACGCAGGTCGCGGGCAACAATTTTTCCGGTTGGATCTACCAGGATATTTGCGGGAATACTGCCTATGCGGTAGAGTTGTGCCACTGCGTTGTTCCAATATTGAAGATCACTCACGTGGGTCCAGGTCAGGTTATCAACTTGTATCGCCTGCAACCAGTTGGGACGGGCATTATCTAAAGACACACCAAGTACTGTAAAATTTTTATTCTTGAATTGATTGAAGGCATTCACAACATTGGGGTTTTCCTGGCGGCAGGGACCACACCAGCTAGCCCAAAAATCAATCAGTACATATTTACCGCGGAAAGAAGAGAGGGATACAGCTTTTCCGTTCACATCCTGCTGGGTGAAATCAACTGCCTGGGTGCCTACCTGACCAATCATGGCTTGTTTGGCTTCATTCACTGATCTTTCTATGTTTTGCGCATAGAAGCCACGACGAGCAGCAGGTTGCAACTGGTTGTACCTGCTTTCAATATCTGCAACCCCGTCAAAACTTCCCATCATTACTGCCATGACGAGTGAACTTACCGGGGATGCAGGTTTTGCCTGCATAAACAGCGTTGTCGAGCCGGCTGCCTGCTGACGTACGCCATTGTATACTTTCACCAGAGAATCTTTGCGGGCGGGATTTCCTTCCGTACTAATAGAGCCACTCAATTCTCTGAGGCGATTGATATATGGAATGAACTGCTGTTTAAATAAAACAAAATCTTCGTTCAGCGCACTACCCGTAAGGGTTGCAGCTCCGAGGTTGTTGATATCTCCATTCAGCGCCACCTGCTCATTCTGCAAAAACATATCGGTGATTTGACCATATCCAATGAAGCCCAGTTGGAAAAGATCAGGTTAACGGATATTGCCTTTCAGGGTAAAGTTGCCATTCACTACTAATGCCGTAGCGACAGTGCGGCTAGTGTTGGCATTCATTAAAAATGCAGTGACGCTGTCTTTCAATCCGGTAACATAGCCCTTCAATATAAAAGGATCTTTAGTCTGTGCACTAGCCAAAACAGGCAGTAAGAGTACGCTAAGTAAAATTCTTTTCATGGCTTCTATTTTCTTTTGTTGCTGTTTACAGCTCAGGCGGTCTTGTGTCTTTGCTGTAGTTGTTCAGTCACTTGACGCAAGTTAAAACCTTTCGCGTTAAGCAAAAGTAAATAATGAAATAACAAGTCCGCCGCCTCATTGATGAACAAATCCGGCCGGTCATCCTTGGCCTCAATGACCAGTTCAACCGCTTCCTCCCCCACTTTTTGGGCTATTTTATTGATTCCTTTCTCAATCATGCGTGCCACATAAGAGGTATCGGGATGGGCTGACTTCCGGCTTTCGATAATGGTTTCCAGTTCCTCCAGGAAATTATCACTGGTATTGACCTGGTTCCAGCAGGTATCTGCTCCGGTATGGCAAACCGGACCTGCAGGCGACGCCTGGATCAACAGGGTATCTCCGTCGCAATCGACTGCCCCCTCCTTGAAATGCAGGTAGTTGCCACTTTCCTCCCCCTTGGTCCATAACCGCTGCTTACTGCGGCTGTAGAAAGTTACTTTTTGGGTAGTAAGGGTCTGTTCCCAGGCCTCCCGGTTCATGAAGCCAAGCATCAATACATTCCGGGTTTGGGCATCCTGCACAATGGCAGGCATCAGGCCGTCGGCATATTTATCAAATTGAAGTTCCATGGTAGTAAAATTGCGTAAAAGACGTAGATGTAAATGTGGTTTTAACGGATATTGATTCCTTCTTTCCGAAGGTAAGATTTGAGTTCGGGAATAGAGATTTCTCCAAAATGAAAAATACTGGCAGCGAGGGCAGCATCGGCATGTGCTTCGCGGAATACATTGGCCAAATGTTCCGGTTTTCCACCGCCCCCGGAGGCAATGACCGGAACGGGTAGTTGATCTGACAACAAACGGGTGATGTCGTGGGCAAATCCTTGCTTGGTTCCATCGTGGTTCATAGAAGTTAGCAGAATTTCACCGGCGCCGGCCTCTACTCCTTGTTTCGCCCAATCAAAGCATGTCATTTCCGTAAGAATCCGACCACCATTCAGGTACACGTACCATTCTCCATCATCTTCCCGGCGGGTATCGATAGCGAGTACTACACATTGGCTGCCAAAAGAGGCAGCGAGTTCCTCGATCAATGCCGGGCGACGAAAGGCCGCACTGTTGATGCTTACCTTATCAGCTCCGTTTTGTAAGAGACGGCTCACATCTTCCACTGAACTGATACCACCACCTACTGTAAATGGGATATCGATGTGATGAGCAATGCGGTTCACCAGCTCATGCAATGTTTTTCTTTTTTCTATGGTAGCGGTGATATCGAGGAATACTAATTCATCGGCACCTTCTGCCGCATAGCGGACAGCGAGTTCTACCGGATCTCCGGCATCGCGGATACCCTCGAAGTTGATTCCCTTCACTGTTCTTCCATCGCGGATATCGAGACAAGGTATGATGCGTTTAGTGAGCATAGTTTTTTATTTCCAGTTGGCCAATTCAGTGGCTGTGATTTTGTTTTCATAAATGGCTTTCCCTACAATGGCTGCACTACAACCTATTTCCCGTAAAGCCTGCAGGTCATCGATGCTGCTCACTCCACCGCTGGCGATTAATTGCAACCGGGGAAATGCCTGCAGTAAAGAACGATACAATCCAATGGAAGGTCCTTCCAGCAATCCATCCTTGCTGATATCTGTACAAAAAATCTGTTCGATGCCGGCGGAAGTCCATCGCTCAATGAAAGGTATGATCTCCACATCTGTGGTTTCAGTCCATCCACTCACTGCTAATTTAGTACCATTGACATCGGCACCTAAGAGGAAGCGATTACCCCCGAAGTTTGCTATCCATTGTTCCAGTTTCTCGGGTGCCTTCACGGCAACACTTCCAACGGTAACCCAGGTAGCACCGGCATTGATGACGGCTGCAACAGATTCCTCGTTGTGAATTCCTCCGCCAAAATCAATCTGCAGTTGCGTGTTGGCAGCAATGGCTTCCAGCACTGATGCATTCATGATTTTCCCAGCTTTCGCACCATCCAGGTCAACGAGATGCAATCTTGTTAACCCGGCATCTTCAAAGCTTCGGGCAACAGACAACGGGTCGGAACTATAGGTTGTTTTACGATTATAATCGCCCTGACTCAGTCGAACACATTGACCGTCTATTAAATCTATGGCAGGAATGATTTGCATGTATGATCAAAGTTGAAGGAAGTTCTTGAGAATTTGTTTTCCAACGGCAGCACTTTTTTCAGGGTGAAACTGACAGCCATAAAAATTATTGCGGTGCAATGCTGCACTGTAAGGTTGAATATAATCGGTAGTAGCAATCGTGTGGTCACCACAAGCAGCATAGTATCCATGAACAAAATAACAATAACTGTTTTCCGCTACATCCTGCATGAGTGCTGACTTCAGTCCATAAATATTGTTCCATCCCATCTGAGGTATCTTCCATTGCAATTGATGGGAGGGTGGCGGCACTTGACCCGGTTGCATGCGCAATACTTTTTCGTCAAAAATTCCCAAGCAGGTGGTATCATTTTCTTCACTATACGAGCAAAGCAACTGCATACCCAAACAGATACCCAATACCGGCTGCTGCAAACCGATGATCACCTGGTCTAAACCTCTTTCGCGCAAGTAGTTCATCGCAGAGCTTGCCTCACCTACGCCCGGAAAAATCACTTTATCTGCTTGTTGAATGGTCACAGGATCGTCTGTCACCACTGCTGTTTGTCCCAAACGCTCCAGGGCATACAACACCGATTGAATATTACCTGCATTGTATTGAATAATGACTACTGACATCTTAGGAGGAATGAAGAATAGCGTGAATGAATTTTTGCGTGGCTTCAGTATAATGCACCTGACCTTGTAAGGCACGGATATAGGCAGAACCAATGATAGCGCCTGCTGCCTGTTCGCTCACCCGCATGAAACCTGCATGGTCTTTGATGCCAAAACCAACAAGAATTCGATTTTTTAATTCAAGGGATAGCAGGTGTTGCAAATAATCATTTACCCGATCCATGTTCTGGTCTTTGCCGGTGGTGGCGGAAGAACTAACAGCATATAAAAATCCAGAGGAGAGCGAATCTAATTGGCGCACTCTTTCATCAGCAGTTTCCGGTGTCACTAGAAAAATAAAATCCAATCCATATTTTTTAAACACAGCACCATACTGACGATTAAATTCTATGGGTGGAAGATCGGGAAGAATGATTCCATCTACACCCACTGCTGCTGCCTTCTCGCAAAAATGTTCTATCCCGTATTGAAGAACAGGGTTTAAATAGCCCATCAGAATAACGGGAAGTTCACTTCCTATTCCTCCCTCACTGATTGGTTGGCGCAATATAGCTAGCTGATCGAAAAGAACATCAATGGTCATGCCATTGTCAAGTGCTGTTTCAGAACTGGCTTGTATTACCGGACCATCTGCTAGTGGGTCACTATAGGGCATACCCAATTCAATCATATCAACTCCACTTTCCTGTAAAGCACGCATGATGGGCAGGGTACTATCCAGGAGTGGATAGCCGGCTGTACAATATACATTCAGTATATGTGAAGGTTTTCTTTGAAATAACTTAAAAATTCTACTCATTGTATCGTTGATCATTATTTAGTAAATCTATCCATCTCCTGCATATAGGTACCAAGATCTTTGTCTCCCCTTCCACTCAGGCATACCACCACCCGATCAGTTGCGGTGAGACCGAGTCGTGGCAGCACGGCAAATGCGTGAGCAGTTTCCAATGCAGGTAAAATCCCTTCCGTTTTACTTACATGAAAAGCCCATTCCAATGCTTCGGCATCGGTCGCACTTTCAAAGCGGGCCCTGCCATTTTTATACAGGTAAGCATGCATAGGTCCGATACCCGGATAATCGAGTCCTGCTGAAATACTGTGCGGCTCTACCACCTGACCATCTGCAGTCTGCATCACCAGACTCATACTGCCGTGGAGGATGCCTGGTTTTCCCAATTGGGTGGTGGCAGCACTCATGCCGGTATGAATGCCATAACCGGCTGCTTCAACCGAAACCAACTGAACAGAAGGTGCCTCGATAAAATGATAAAATGCGCCCGCAGCATTGCTTCCACCTCCCACACAGGCAACCACATGGGTTGGCCATTCATTGCCGGTTTTTTCCAACAATTGTTTTTTGATCTCTTCACTAATTACAGATTGGAAACGGGCAACCATATCGGGATAGGGATGCGGACCTACCACGCTGCCGATAATGTAATGGGTATCATCCGGATGGTTAATCCAGTCGCGGATAGCTTCATTGGTAGCATCTTTCAGCGTTCTGCTTCCGCTCATCGCGGGAATAACTTTTGCTCCCAGCATTTTCATGCGGGCAACATTGGGTGCCTGCCGCTGCATATCTTTTTCACCCATGTATACGATGCACTCCATGCCCTTTAAGGCACAAACGGTTGCGGTAGCCACCCCATGTTGTCCGGCACCGGTTTCTGCAATGATGCGTGTCTTTCCCAGGCGACGTGCCAATAGAATTTGTCCCACTGTATTGTTGATCTTATGGGCACCTGTATGGCAGAGGTCTTCTCTTTTGAGATAGATCGTGGTTCCTATTTCAGCACTCAATCTTTCTGCCAGGAACAAGGGTGTTGGACGACCCACATAATCTTTCAAAAGCGCTTGTAACTCTTCTTTGAACCCGGGGTCCTCCGTAATGGAAAGATATTGTTCCCGCAGTTCGCTCACGTTGCGATAAAGCATCTCCGGAATATAAGCCCCACCAAAGGAACCATAGTAACCTTCGGTATCGGGTTGTTTTACTGCTGTAGCGGTATTTGACATATGATCAGGTTATGTAAATGAATGTATTTGATTGTCGGAGTAAATGGTGTTATTATAAATATTATAATGGGTTTAATTCCTGTATAAATTGACGGATCAAAGATAGGTCCTTGATACCGGGGGAAGTTTCAAAACGGCTGTTGATATCTAAAGCAAAAAGATCAGCAGCCACCGGCTCCCGGCTGAAGGCCTGTATGCTTGCAACATCTTCTGGTCCTATACCACCACTCAGAAAAAAGGGTTTACCTATTTTCAATTCGCGCAATAAATCCCAATCGAACTTTTTTCCGGATCCTCCATACGTAGAGGTTGCCGTATCGAACAAGACCATATCAACCAGGGGCAGATAATCTTTTATTTTCCAGCGTACCTGGTCATTCTCACGGATACGAAAAGCTTTGATGACAGATACATATTCCGCAATGCGCTCACATGTCTTAGGAGATTCTTCACCGTGTAATTGCACCATGCTTAGTCCGGCTTCATCTACTGTGCGCAGTACCTCTTCTGCGGATGCATTCACGAATACCCCCACTTTATTGATATTTTTTCCCCTGATTTTTTTTACTGCAGAAAGGTCAGCGAAGCGCAGGCAATACCTGGGTGACGGGGCATAAAAAATAAAGCCGGCAAATACAACACCCATTTCATCTAATGACATCACCTGATCATATCCGGTCATACCACAAACTTTGAGGCGGAAATTTTTCCTTGGGCCGATATGGGTTGTTTGTTCACTCATATACTATTGCGACGTTGGCGTGCTTTCATCAATTCATCTGAAAAAGTGAGAAAGGCAGCACCCGGGTCGGATTGCCGCATGAAAAATTCTCCCATTAAAAATCCCTTGAATCCAACATCCTCCAGTTCCAGGAGGGTTGAGATGGAATTAATACCACTTTCTGCAATGGCTGGCAAATCGTCGGGGAGTTGTTCCACTAATTCTATGGACTGCTGCAAATTCACTTCAAAACTTTTTAAGTTGCGGTTGTTAATCCCGACAAAAGTGACGGCAGAATTCATGTGAAACATTTCATCCGCGTCATGCAGTTCCAACAAGACTTCTAATTCCATTGCCCGAGCACTCATGGCCAATTGTTTGGCTTCACCGGGTGTTAAGCAGGCGGCAATCAGCAGAATAACAGATGCCCCATGCGAACGCGCTTCCAGTAATTGGTATTCATCAATGATAAAATCTTTGCGAAGAATTGGGGTGCCCCATTGAACAGCAGTATCGAGGTCTTTCCAGCTACCGCCAAAAAAAGTTTCATCGGTAAGTACAGAAATACCGGAAGCCCCACCGGAGGCGTAATCGCGCGTAGTAGCAAGTACATCTGCCTGTACATTGATATCTCCCTTGCTGGGTGAACGACGCTTGAATTCAGCAATGATGCCATTTTTAGAGGGGTCTAACAATGTTTTCAGCATACTGGGTGGAGTAGTCTGAAAGAAAGGACTTACTTCTAACTGGCGAACAGATGTCATTGCTTTTCGGTCTGCCACTTCCCTGCGCTTAGCAGCAATTATTTTATCAAGAATGTTCATGGTTGTAATGATATCAGATTTTCTAAAGCTTTTTGGGCAGCGCCACTTTCCAGACTTTCAACAGCGTGTTGATATGCATCATCATAGCTGGTATATTCTCCTGTTCCCATCAATGCCATCGCTGCATTGGCAAGAACCACTGCATTTTGCGCCCAGGTACCATTACCACTAATTACCTGTCGAAAAATTCCGGCAGCTTCTTCTAATGTTGTACCTCCGGAGAGATCCTCGGCAATCACCAGTCGCTTACCTAATTCCCGGGGAGAATAAATTTTTTCTCCCTGCTCAGTGATTACTTTGGTGTCATTGGTCAATGAAATCTCATCATACCCATCAAGACTATGAATGATTGTGAAGGGGCGACCGCTGTTTTGTAAAACATAATTATAGATTCTTGCCATCTCCAGACTATAGACGCCGATGAGTTGAGTTTCGGGGGAAGCCGGATTGACCAGTGGCCCCAACATATTAAAGAAAGTGCGCACACCCAGGTTTTTTCTGATGGGGCCTACAACTTTAAGAGCAGGATGAAAGAGAGGTGCGTGGAGGAAACAAATATTGGCTGTTGCCAGTTCTTTGCGAAGGCGATCGACATCATTGGTGAAGCGATATCCTAATTGTTCCATCACATTCGAGGAACCACTGATGCTGGAAGCGCCATAGTTACCATGTTTGGCCACTTTCTTGCCGGTACCCGCTACGATAAAACAGGCAAGGGTAGAAATATTGAATGTGTTCTTACCATCACCACCGGTGCCAACGATGTCCATTACTTTATACTCTTTCAAATCTACTTTTATTGCTAATGAAAGAAGTGCATCCCTGAATCCCATGAGTTCATCAATGGTAATGCTGCGCATCAGGTATACTGTTATGAAAGCTGCCAGTTCACTTTCATTGTATTTTCCTTCCGACATGCCGACGAGCACATCCCGGGCTTCTTCCCGTGATAATGTTTTGTGCTCAAAAAGATGGTTCAAAATTTTCTTCATGTTGTCTTCCTTTTATTGAGGGTTGAGCCAATTTTTCATCATTTCCAGTCCGCCCGGGGTGAGTATGCTTTCCGGATGGAACTGAACACCTTGCACATCGAATTCGCGGTGGCGCAGTGCCATGATATATTGATGTTCGTCTCTTGCAGTAATCTCGAGGCAGTCAGGTAATTGCTGATCGCTGACAACCCAACTGTGGTATCGACCTACCATGACGGGAGAAGTCATTCCCCTGAACCAATCGTTTTTTCTATTTGGCTCAGCAATGATCTCGATAGGTGTAGCAACACCATGAAAAACCTTGGGTAGGTTCGTCAATGCAGCACCAAAGACCTGACCGATGGCCTGGTGACCAAGGCAAACACCTAAAATAGATTTGGTGGCAGCATAGGTGCGAATAACATCCAGCAGGCTTCCTGCCTCTTCGGGTATGCCGGGTCCCGGAGATAAAATGATCTTATCGAATTGCTCAGCATCTGCCATGTTCAACTGATCATTCCTTACCACTGTAACCTCATCGGAAGTGAGTTGTTTCACCAGGTGAACCAGGTTAAAGGTGAAGGAATCGTAATTATCAAAAACCAAAATGCGTTTCATGGTGTGCGGCCTGTTTATAATTGTGTGGAACCAGCAAATAGGATAGCTGATTTCAGTGCGTTGAGTTTATTGTTGACTTCTTGTAGTTCGCTTTCGGGTTGACTTGCTGCAACTACTCCGGCACCTGCCTGATAATACAGGGTATTGTTGCGACTCAGCAGACTGCGAATAAGAATGGCATGGTTACAACTGCCGTCAAAACCTAGCGTTCCTATACAACCGCCGTAATAACCTCTATTCGTTGGTTCCAATTCATTGATGATTTCCATGGCCCTGATTTTAGGAGCACCGCTCAGGGTGCCTGCAGGGAAAGTAGCTGCCAGTAATGCTAGTGGATTACTTCCTTACCGCAATTGTCCGGCTACTTCACTTACCAGATGAATCACATGGCTGTAGTATTGCACTTCTCTAAATTGTCGAACCCCCACATCATCACATTGGCGACTTAGGTCATTGCGGGCAAGATCTACCAGCATGATGTGCTCTGCATTTTCTTTAGCATCGGCGAGTAATTGTTCTGCCATTTGTCTATCGGCTGCTTCATCGCCTGAACGGCGGAAGGTGCCTGCGATGGGATGCACAATGGCCTGTCCGTTTTGAACAATGATCTGCGCTTCGGGGGAAGAGCCCATCAGTTGGTAGGCCCCGTAATCGAAGAAGAAAAGATAGGGGGAAGGATTGATGCTGCGCAGGGAGCGATATACATTGAAAACATCTCCCTGATATGCCTGCTCAAACCGACGGCTCAGCACCACCTGAAATACATCTCCCCGTAAGCAATGTGCAATGCCCTTTTCTACCATGTTCCGGTAAAAATCATCCGACATGTTGGATTGCTCACTGCCCTTGAGTGCAAAAGGATAGACCGGTATATCGCGGCTGCGAATGAGTGAAATAATAGCTGCGGCATCGCTGGGTAAATCAGGTACTTTGTTCTCACACAGAATGATTTCATCTTTGAAGTGATTGAAAACAATCACATATTGATAAAAGCGATAGCGCATGAGCGGAATATTTCCTACAGAAGAAGGTTCATCTTTCAACTTGATGGATTCAAAAAATGGAACTGCATCGTAGGAAGTATAACCGAATAATCCCTGGGCTACTGATGCCTCCGGAAATTGGGGAGGAGCTGCCTGAAATTGCTGCATGAACTGCCAGATCCTATCCGGCACAGCTTGCGGATCTGTTATTTTTTCCCGCACAGCTTCTTCCCCGGGCAATTTATAATCGATGGATTGACGGTCACTGATCTCTATCCCGGCGATCGCATGAATACCGATGAAGGAGTAGCTGTTATCCGCAGCATGGTGATCGGTACTTTCCAGCAAGATGGTATCGCGGTACTGATCGCGCAGGCGCAAATAAATACCTACCGGTGTGTACATATCTCCCAGCATTTTGTAGCAATGGGTCGTGAAGTTGATCTTTTGCATAATCCCTTGTTGAGACAAAAAAAAACCCGGCAATTGCTCGCCGGGGTTGGTTATATTTTTACATTCAATACAATGGCATTACCATCCCCGGAAGAGATTGCCGTGCCACCATGCATTGGAATGTTTTCTGCTGTTCATGTTACAAAGATGTGGTTTCCTGCTTGATTTTCCAAGTTTTTTCTTTGCACCTTTTTGTCAACCTTTGAAAAGAAAATCTATTGAACCTTTCAACAAAAAATATGAGAATACTACTATTCCTACTCGCACTGCTCAATTCTTCCTTTTCTATTCCTTTTAGTACGGGATCAACCGCCGATGATGTAACCGGGGTTTGGCTGAATGCCAGCGGAAAAGGTAAAGTTCAGGTATATAGAGAGGGTGGGAAGTATTTCGGAAAGATAGTCTGGCTGCGGGAACCACTGAATGAAAAGGGACTTCCCAAAAAGGACGCCATGAATCCTTCAACTGCCATGAAATCACAACCACTGGTTGGATTGGTGATTTTGCGGGAATTTGTTTTTAGGGAAGGGGAATGGACAGATGGAAGGATCTACGATCCTGAGAACGGGAAGGAATACAAATGTTATTTGAGAATCAAGAACCCTAAGACCCTTTTATTGCGCGGCTATATAGGCATTTCACTCATTGGTAGAACAGAAGTGTGGACACGCAGCCAACTGTAGTGCCTTTATAATAC
>JBJTJJ010000070.1:0-3796 GCA_046095445.1 Sediminibacterium sp. | reverse complement strand
GTACGGTACAATTGAATATTACTGGTATCTATCGCCAGTAATTCCCGTAACTGTCGGGCAAACCGAACTTCGTGGTCCGGCTTTCTGATAAAAAAAGAAAATAGCTCTAACACGGAGTTAAGCTACAAATTTTTTTACTATAACGCAGGCATTGTGTCCACCAAAACCAAAAGTATTGCTGAGTGCAGCCCTTACCAGCCGTTGCTGGGGCTTCATGAAAGTATAATTCAGCTTGGGATCTAGTTCAGGGTCGTCAGTAAAGTGATTGATAGTAGGAGGTACGATATCATGCATTACACTCTTGATGGCAGCTATGGCTTCAATAACGCCGGCAGCACCTAAACAATGTCCGGTCATGGATTTGGTTGATGAGATATTCAGGTTATAGGAATGTTGGCCGAATACTTCCAAAATTGCGTTCAGCTCAGCCCCGTCACCCAATGGTGTGGATGTTCCATGGGTATTGATGTAATCGATGTCTTCCGGCCGCATGCCGGCATCCTGTAAAGCAGCTATCATCACATTGCGTGCACCCAAGCCTTCGGGATGGGGGGCTGTAAGATGATAGGCATCGGCAGTAGCTCCACCTCCTGCAATTTCACAGTAGATATGAGCTCCTCTTCTAACTGCATGTTCATATTCTTCCAGTACAAGAACTCCTGCTGCTTCCCCCATAACAAAACCGTCGCGGTCTTTATCATAAGGGCGGCTGGCAGTAAGTGGATCATCGTTGCGTTCACTCAGGGCCTTCATGGCATTGAATCCACCAACTCCCGATTCACCAATCACAGATTCTGTCCCCCCACTGAGAATGATATCAGATTTACCCATCCGGATATTGTCAGCGGCTACAATCAAGGCATTGGTACTGGAAGCGCAGGCACTAACAACTGCATAGTTTGGTCCGCGGAATCCATGGCGCATAGAAATCTGACCTGCAGCGATGTCCAGGATCATCTTAGGGATGAAAAAAGGATTGAAGCGGGGAGTACCATCACCACGGGCAAAGTCTATCACCTCGTCCTGGAAAGTAACCAGACCACCGATACCGCTGGCAACAATAACACCCACCCGATCAATATTTACCTGTTCGGGAGTGATGCCGGCATCTTTTACTGCCATATCACTAGCTGCTAAAGCAATCTGTGTAAAGCGGTCTAATTTTCTGGCTTCCTTTTTCTCCATGTAGTGGAGAGGGTCAAAACCTTTGATTTCGCAGGCAATGCGGGTTTTGAATTTGGAGGCATCAAATTGTGTAATAGGACCACAACCGGACACTCCGTTGATGAGTCCCTGCCAGTATTCATCCAGATTGTTTCCAATGGGGGTAATGACACCAATTCCGGTAACAACTACTCTCTTCAATTGCATGATGGCCAGTTTAACTGATAATCCGCCATTATGTAACAGAAAGCGTCACATAATGACGGATAGTTTTATTCCTGAAAGGACTGGTCTTATTTAGCGTGCTCTTCGAGGTAAGCAACAGCCTGACCAACAGTGGTGATGGTTTCAGCCTGCTCATCAGGAATGGAGATATTGAATTCTTTCTCAAACTCCATAATCAGCTCAACAGTATCGAGCGAATCAGCACCCAAATCATTGGTAAAAGAAGCTTCATTGGTAACTTCAGCCTCGTCAACACCGAGTTTGTCAACAATGATTTTCTTTACTCTAGTAGCGATGTCAGACATTGTAAAATGTTTTGTTACAGGCGCAAAAATATACTTTTTGTTAAATAACCAATGTTTTCTTTCAATATTTGTTTCATCGTAATAACATAGACACACGTCTATTTTTCCCTGCTTTTTAGCCATTTTTAGCCAAATACGACGTAAATTGTAGTAATTCAAGTCCAGAATGGCACTCAAAATCATCGATCATGGTACAGCCGACTACCGGCAAATGGTGGAACTGAGGTTACAATTGCTAAGAAAACCTTTGGGACTTTCCTTTACCCCGGAAGAACTGGAGAGAGAAAAATCAGATATATTACTCGGTTGTTTTGAGGAAGATAAGTTGGAAGCATGCTGTATTCTTACCGAGGTTGACCCAGGAACCGTGCGGCTTCGTCAGATGGCCGTGGGTTCGGCACTGCAGGGAAAAGGCATCGGCAGGGTACTCATGAACTTTGCTGAAAATATTGCACGCGACAGAAAATATACCCGCCTGACGATGCATGCCAGAAAATCAGCGGTAGGCTTTTACGAAAAAAGTGGCTATCGAATCTGTAGTGATGAATTCACTGAAGTGACTATTCCACACTTCGTTATGGAAAAAGAACTCTGAAATTAGTTCCCAATTTTATTCCTGAATAAGGCCCTCAATTCATGTAACTCCGAATCTGGTACCTGCTCTTTGGGTATGAGGAAAAAGGATCTTGCATTAAAATAGAGGTGAAAGAAATGCGGACTCTCAAAATATCTGTTGAATAAATTCCAGGACCACCCGGCATGGCCACGTTCATTGTCTAACTGAATTTCATCTTCTGTAAACCGAACCAAAAACTCATCTTTGAATGTAGCAGACCGGCTGTAAATAGACCTTGGCAGGATGTACCAGAAAGCAGCCATCAAACAAAGCCAGATAAAGGACCCGAGCAGAAATGGTTCAGGTCTGACGTATTTCAGATAAAACAATACAGCTGATACAATAGCAAAAACATTAACCAGAATAATTAATATCCTGATTTCTGTTCTCTGAATAAAGTGATAGCGAAGTGCCTGTAACACTTTGGACTTTTGGTAAACTACTTTCAGCTCCATGAAAGAAAATGTGTAGCGAAAATACAACTATAAACTACATTCTAAAGAAGTCAACTTTTCATTCCTTGTCTTCGAAAGATTTGACCCATTTACCTATTCCTCCAATATACGGAACGGGTAGTCCGGCCGTAATCACCAGCCGGTATTGAAAACGGAGCAACTTCCCTTTGATCATTTTAAAATTGAGATTAGTTTCGCCATTGGAAAATATTTTTTGACCCAAAGGATTGGCTGCCAATAAACCATAGTTAGGGGCATTCCAATAAGTAGGATACCCGAGGTTATTTGGATGGTCAATCATGGTGATACTGATGGGCACTCCGGCTCTCTTTCCGAATAACATACACCAATTGCCCCTTGATCCCAGGGCAGCATCCCCTTTTTTCCCGGTAGATGTGATATAATCGCCGGTAACAGCAAGATCACGTTTTTTGGCGATTGTTGTCTGATTGCCATTACCGTCTTTGTATTCAGCTACTTCATTCACGGGTAACTCCAGTTCATGTGCCACTCTTATTCCCATCAATCCATCCTTCGCATCCGGCATGCTGATTTGGGTAGCAGCTATCAACTCGGTGGATCGATCAATGCCCCTTATTTTCCCTTCCTGAAAAAACTCCAGTTTTGTCTTTTCTTGCAACAATACTTGACCCGTTGCATTGATCCACTCGGCAGTGTATTCAATACTCCCCTTTTCACCGCTACTCGTAGCAACTATTTTTCTTGTAATAATCTTACCATATAAATGTTTTTTATCCGAAGGAATAGCGGATGAATTATTCCAGAAATCAATTCCATTTATTTTTTCATAAGCCATCCACATGCCAACCTGGTGTGGATGATCTGTAGGATCATCGGGGCGAGTTTCCAAAGGAAATCCCCTGGTAATAGGAAGGCCATCAGTTGCCCGGATGGGAAATAATATCGGCTTTGTGAGTGAGTCTGCGTACAAAAGTTGAGTAAACATCTGTTCATTCACTTTTACAACAACTTTCTTCTCAGCAGGTAAATCAACAACGGATATAACTGCC
>JBJTJJ010000069.1:0-3493 GCA_046095445.1 Sediminibacterium sp. | reverse complement strand
TTCAGGCGGAAAGGGAAAGATTCACCCACCAGATTTGGTACAATGTCAGGCACTTGATTCGACTCTTCAATATTCACCCCATTGCCGGCGCTCGTATCCGCTTGTCCCATGCCGGGATGCAATGGGAAACCATCACTCAGGAAGATGGTTTTTTTGAATTTCACTGGCAAGTAGAACAGGAATTAACTGCCGGCCATCACACCATTTGGGTGGCCTACCTTAATCAACAAGGAGAGGTAGTACAAGAGACAGAGGGCGAGATCTACATCCCCCATTCCGTACAACTGGGTGTAATATCAGATATTGATGATACGATACTCATCTCTTATTCTTCCCGCATGTTCAAGCGATTACGTGTTTTGTTCACTCGTCAACCCAGAAGCAGAAAAACATTCGAGGACATTGTTCGTTATTTTAACTTACTATCCCTTTCCCACACGACACCTGATCTTCCCAATCCCTTTTTTTATATATCGAGTAGTGAATGGAACCTATACGATGATCTGACAGAGTTTTTTTCACACAATCAATTGCCTGTCGGGGTGCTTTTATTGAATAAGATCAAGCGACTTTTTGAATTGGGTGCTACCGGTCAAACACAGCACCATCTTAAACTGATGCGCATACGCCGTGTTTTGGAAATGTTTACCAGGCAACTTTTCGTTTTATATGGTGATAATTCTCAGAACGATCCAATGATTTATTGGACAGTTGCCCAAGAGTTTCCAAATAATATACTGGCCATTTATATCCGTTGTGTAAACAAAGAAAAAGAAGTAGCAACGAAAAACTTGTTATCATCTCTTGCTGATTCACCCATCCATGCTTTGGTATTTCATCATACCCGCGAGGCAATGCTGCATTCAGCTCAGATTGGATTAATTGAGGAAGATGCGGTGGCAGCACTAAAGGAATGATGCTGCCAATCGCTTGAAGTAATTAGATCTCTCAGCACACAACAATGGGGGCATTAAGCTGCGGCGGAACACATTTCCTTCAATGCTCCAATGAATACATCCAGTTCTGCAGTGGTGGTATAAAGATTCGGTGTGATCCTGCACCCATGAATGCCCGCAGTATCGATGGCTACCGTCCATATTTTGTATTGTTCTAAAAGTCGGGCAGACATATCAGCAGGTTTCATTCCCTTGATGCCAACATTCGCGATGGCACAAGAACGGGCAGCATCGGTAGGGGTATTTAAAATTATACCCGGAATACCCGCCACACGGCTTGTCCAGTACTGTTGTAAAAATCTTAGTCTGGCTTCCTTTCTGGCAGCACCGATCATTGTAAAGAAATCAATGGAATCTATCACCGTCAGTTCACAATGCACAGGATGTGTACCCAAATGATTCAGGCGGGTAATATCATCTGCGGCTTTTTCCGCAGGGGCTAAGAGTGGCCAGATTTTTCCGATGTGTTTTTTCTTCATGTACAATAATCCAACACCCAGTGGCACACACAGCCATTTGTGCAGACTGGCTCCATAATAATCACAATCGAGTTCAGTCATGTTAACAGGAATATGTGCAATAGCATGAGCGCCATCTACCATCACTTCTACTCCTTTGCTGTGGGCCATATCACAGATTTTCCGAACGGGTAAAATTTGTCCGGAGA
Organism: Sediminibacterium sp.; assembly: GCA_046095445.1. GTDB lineage: Bacteria > Bacteroidota > Bacteroidia > Chitinophagales > Chitinophagaceae > Sediminibacterium. The sequence goes on along the minus strand of JBJTJJ010000069.1, from coordinate 1,870 downwards.
TATTGATCATGTGACCAATCATCAGAAGTTTGGTTTTGGGTGTAATGGCTTTTGCATACAACTCTACAATTTCTTCGTCGGATGCAGGATGATTGGGAACAGAGACAATATTGTTTTTAATGCCGAATCTTTTGGCTGCCTGGCGGAACATGTCGAGCATAGCACCATAATCCTGTGCTGCCATTACGGCTTCATCACCCGGTTGCCATGGATAACCGCCGATGATCATATCCAATGATTCGGTTGTATTGCGGGTCAATACCAATTGATCCGGAGTGGTGCCCACTAATTCCGCTACGCGGGAAGCCATTTTCCGTTTATTGTCGAACTGAAATTTTCGCATGTAATAAGACCCCTGGTAATTCACCTCCCGAATATGCTCGATGTGTCGCTCTAATAATGGCGTTGGTAAAATGTTGTAATAACCGTTCTCCAGATTGATGTAGTCCGGTTTCAACCGATATGCCCCCCTGATTTCTTGCCAGAATGTATCATCACTTGCCGTAACCTCGGGGGAGGAGTTCAAAAGATCCCGGGCACTGGCAGGAAGTGAGAGCCATGCCAGGGGTGTACTCAATGCTGAGTAAGTCATTGTTCGGAGGAAATCTCTTTTTTTCATAACAGGAGGTTGAAGAATAATCAGGACTTGGTGAGGGAGGAAAGCTTGGTGTAGCCGATGTGCCAATCATCTGCTGTTGCTTTTCGGCCGGGGGTAATTTGAATATGGTATTTCTCCCTGAGTTCATCCGACAAAAGATCTTCTACCAAAAAAGAGTCGTCGATGTCAATTCCATATTTATCATCAATATGTGCAGTGGCGCCTTTGAATCCGGTGTGTTGGTAAAAAGCAGTTAGTTTGGCCGATCGAATGGCGGTTGCAAGGTCAGGGGCTACTTCAATGAGTTTATAGTGGTACTCTTCAAACTCTCCCGGTCGATAACCACCGAGGTTGAGGAAAAATAATTGGGGGGCGGCGGTTTTTGAGGTCCCTTTCTTTTTGGCAGGCACAATTCTTATGTTGAATTGACCAACCGTGGTCACTTCCCGCCAGGCATCAATGTGCAATCTGTGCTTCCCCGGCCAGAAAGATGAAAATTGGGGAACTAAGTCGGCCAGTGTTTGGGCGATGCCAAAAAAAATATCGTGTTGTTCTGTATGCCTGCCTTCCGGCTTACAGCCGATCAATACCATAAAAAGTTTCATGTACAAATATTACTGAATTTTTGCTGTAAATTGTTCGCATGAGAAAAATCTTTCTCCTCATATTTATGACTATATCATTGGGAGTGCAGGCGCAGGAGACCCCTTCAGGCAAACAACAGCTGGTTGATCAAATAAGGGATTGGCTGAGCCGGCAACCGGGAACATATGCATGCGCCGTCAAGCATCTACCCGACGGGGATACTATTCTGATCAACGAAAAGGAGATGTTCCATGCGGCCAGCACGATGAAAACACCCGTGATGATTGAAATTTTTCGCCAGGTGGAGGAAGGTAAGATTCGGCTGGATGATTCTTTGTTGGTGCAAAATGAATTTGCCAGCATAGTGGATGGCAGTTCTTATCAATTATCCCCTACTGATGATAGCGATGATGTTGTGTATCAGAAAATGGGTACCCGGCAAACGATTCGCTATTTATTGTTTCGCATGATAACCCGCAGCAGCAATCTGGCAACCAACCTGCTAATGAAATTGGCGGATGGAAAGCAGGTAACTACTACCATGCGTTCTTTGGGGGCGCGAACCATACAGGTAATGCGGGGAGTGGAAGATAGTAAAGCCTATCGGCAGGGATTGAATAATGTTACCAGCGCTTATGATCAACTGAAGATCTATGAGCAGATTGCTTTGGGCCGGGCGGTCAGCAG
>JBJTJJ010000068.1:0-4042 GCA_046095445.1 Sediminibacterium sp. | reverse complement strand
ATCGAAATAATTTCACCTTTCCAGACTGTTTAATCTGATGATAGGCATGTAAGATCACACTGGCCATTCTGCCTTTGTGATTTTCATTCGGACCATACACATTAAAAAACTTTAATCCTGTCCAAAATGTCGGACTGCTCTCCTTTGGCTGTTGAAGTGCCCATTTGTCAAATTCATTTTTACTCACCCCGTAAGGATTCAGGGGATGTAATTTTTCAGGAAGGGCATGGTCATCACTGTACCCCAATTCCCCCGCACCATAGGTAGCAGCAGATGAAGCATAAATGAGGGGAATCTGTCTCTTGGTTGCCAGTTGCCAGATTTCTTCAGAGTATTTCAGGTTCAGTGCTTCATGCACTGCATAATCAAATTCAGTAGTATCTGTTCTTGCTCCAAGGTGGATGATCAAATCAATGTTGATAGGATTTTCTTCCAGCCAGTCAAAGAATGCCTGGCGTTCCACATTGCGAATAAACTGTGTTGACTCCCAGTTCCTGCGTTTTTCTTCCTCCCCAAAATCATCTACCAATAATAGTTGCGTGTAGCCGTGCTCATTGAGCCATTTAACAATACAGGAACCGATAAAACCTGCCGCACCGGTGACTACAATACATAGACCGGGAGTAGATACAGATTCAGTTGCAGCACTCATATTGCATTGCTTTGCATGATAGATTCCAGCGAAGTATCATAATCATTTTTCCAGTCCGAAATTTTTCCCCAACTATCTCCATTCACCACGATTTCCTCCCCACCCACAACACCCAACTCAAGTAACGGCACTCCTTTTTCTGCTGCCAACTGCAACAATGCTTGTTTTGCTTCCGGTGCCACGCTTACCAAAACTCTTCCCTGTGCCTCACCCATCCAAAATGCATCATTGCGTATTTCGTGTGGTGTTGCAGCTACCTTGAAACCGAGTAAACCGGGATAACCGGATTCCAACAATGAAACAATCAATCCACCTTCACTAAGGTCATGAGCACTGCGAAGAATAACCTTATTGTTGGCATCACGAATCAATTGTTGAACAGCCAACTCCTCTTCCAGATTAAAGTAGGGGGCAGGAGAAAAGGCAACTTTTTTAATTTGATAGAGATAGTCAGAGCAGGCAATATCATTCACAGTTTTTCCCAGTAAAAAAATCAAATCCCCTTCCTGTTTGAACTGAAGGGTCAGGTGTTTTGAAAAATCCTCCAGTATGCCGACCATTCCAATCGTAGGTGTAGGGAAAACCGGACCATCCGGATTTTGGTTGTAGAAACTAACATTACCTCCGGTAACCGGTGTATTGAATGCGCGGCAGGCAGCACCCATGCCCTGAATGGCATGCGCAAATTGATAATATACTTCAGGGTCATACGGGTTACCAAAGTTCAGACAATTGGTAATTCCAATCGGTTCAGCACCACTGCAAACAATATTTCTGGCAGCTTCTGCTACAGCGATCATGGCGCCGGTGTGCGGGTTTGCATGAACATACCTGCTGTTACAATCTACCGTCATGGCCAATGATTTTCCGGTGCCCTTGGCTACCACCACTGCTGCATCTGATGGGGCATTAGTGGTAACTGTAGCTGCACCTACCATGCTGTCATATTGGGTGTACACCCATCTTTTAGAAGATATGTTGGGAAGGCGATTCAGTTGTTTCGATGTCGATTGAAGATCTTCTACATCCTGAACTGAATGCATGTCAAATGCATTTATTTGTTGGAAATAAGCAGGCGCTGTGTAAGAACGTTCATATTGTGGTGCACCACCACCGAGTACCAATTCATGAGCGGGAATAGCAGCTTCCAACTGACCATTCATGTAGAATTTCAATATACCATCATCAGTGACATGTCCGATCTCGTTACAACTTAAGTCCCACTTTTCAAACACATCAATGACTTCCTGTTCTCTGTCTTTTTCCGCCACCAGTAACATTCTTTCCTGACTCTCGCTCAAAAGCAGTTCCCAGGCCTTCATATTTTTTTGACGGGTAGGCACTTTTTCCAGGTCGATGTGCATACCTACTCCACCTTTGGCACTCATTTCGGCGGTAGAACAAATGATTCCAGCAGCGCCCATGTCTTGCATACCTACCACTGCACCGGTTTCAATAACTTCCAGACAGGCTTCGAGTAATTTTTTTTCCTGAAAGGGATCACCCACCTGAACTGCAGGTAATTCTTCAGTACTTTCTTCCGTGATATTGGCAGATGCGAAAGAGGCGCCACCAATTCCGTCTTTACCGGTTGCACTTCCTACAAAAAAAACATGGTTGCCTGTTCCTTTGGCGATGGCACTCACTGTTTTAGTCACCGGAACAATTCCCACGCTCATCGCGTTCACGAGTGGATTGGTATGATAACAGGGATCAAAATAAACTTCACCTCCAACTGTTGGAACACCAAAGCAGTTTCCGTAATGACCGATACCATGAACCACTCCGCTAAGCAGGCGACGGGTCTTTTTATCTTCAGGTGCACCAAAGCGGAGACTATTAAGGGAAGCAATGGGACGGGCACCCATGGTAAAGATATCGCGCTGTATCCCTCCTACTCCGGTGGCTGCACCCTGAAAGGGCTCGATGGCCGAGGGGTGATTGTGACTTTCTATTTTAAATACTACGCCAAATCCATTGCCCATATCCATCAGACCGGCGTTTTCTTCCCCAGCAGCTACCAGCATTCTTCCTCCGCTGCGCGGAAGAGTTTTCAACCAGCGGATAGAGTTTTTGTAACTACAGTGCTCGCTCCACATTCCACTAAATGCGCAGAGCTCGGTAAAGTTGGGGGTTCTGTTCAGTTTGGTACAAATACTGTTGAATTCTTCCTCTGTAAGCCTTAATTCGGCGGCGGTTTGGGCGGTAATTTCCATGATGCGGACAAAGGTAGGATTTGCCGGTGAATAGTTTTTTTACAGATACCAACAGTCTGTTATCAAACCGATACCTGCTTTTTCAGTTCCATTTGATTGTTCGCTTTTGAACCAGATCTGCCCTGTTGGTATATTATTTCGCCACCGGTAGAGATAGAGAAATTGTGAACAACAATACATATTACATTTAATTGTATATATTATTTTTCCACATTTTTCTTCAATTTTTTTCCCACACATCCTAAATAAAATAGAAATAAGGTAAAAATTAATGATTTTTGCAGTTCATCTAAACAAATTATTATGTCACTCCGCTTCAACGCTATTGAGACCATTTCCTCCGACCAGGGAGCACCTGTTGTTACGTCCAACGTAAAAATTACGGGTATTTTCAATGAGAATGTTTTTACGCTCAATACTGCGCGACAATATCTAAGTGATGAGGGCTATAAATCTCTTTTAACAAGCGTAAGAGGAGGAAAGAAAATAGACCGCAATGTTGCTAATCAGATTGCTAATGGACTTCGTGCATGGGCAGAGAGTAAAGGAGTAACCCACTATACGCACTGGTTTCAGCCGCTCACGGGAACAACTGCTGAGAAGCATGATTCATTTTTTACTTTGAAGGGGGATGGCACACCGATTGAGGAGTTTGATGGAGCAGCACTGATTCAACAAGAACCTGATGCTTCCTCCTTCCCCAGTGGTGGTCTGCGGGCAACTTTTGAAGCGCGCGGCTACACTGCCTGGGACCCTTCCTCGCCTGCTTTCATCATTGAAATAGGTCATGGAAAGACTTTATGTATTCCTACCATCTTCATCAGTTATACCGGGGCATCCCTCGATTACAAAGCACCGTTGTTGAAGGCCCTGGAATCATTGAACAAAGCAGCTGTTGAAGTTTGTAACTACTTTGATAAGAATGTAACCAAGGTAACGGCTACTTTAGGATGGGAACAGGAATACTTTGTAATCGACGAACGTCTGGCGCATGCACGTCCGGACATTGTTCAGTGTGGAAGAACTGTTTTTGGTGCTTCGCCTGCCAAGGGCCAGCAATTGGAAGATCATTATTTTGGTTCCATCCCCGAGCGGGTGTATGCTTTTATGCGTGATTTTGAGCAGGAGGCCTATAAGTTGGGTATTCCGCTGAGAACACGCCACAACGAAGTAG
>JBJTJJ010000067.1:0-14579 GCA_046095445.1 Sediminibacterium sp. | reverse complement strand
AAATGGATCTTTCACTATAGCAGTGATTTTTGAGGCAAGGTCATCATTATCGAATAAGGTTTTTTTCTCTGCTTTTATCGGATCCACGATGTACCATTTTTTTCCTGCTGTTGTTTCATACATGTACCAAAAGCGGTTGCTCTTTTTCAACCAATGGGCATCAACTGAAGTACTGAAAATGAGTTTTTCCAGTTTCTTGGGTGAAAAACGGGCGGCCATGGCATAATTGGCTTTGTTGACCATATTAGATTGTGCACCGGATTGCAAGAAAAAGATGGTGCAGCCAAATAGGAAAAGAGATAGTTGTTTCATACCGAGGGTTATTTCACCAAATATAAGTGTGGAATAAATAACTGGAAACCTTTGTCGGCTAAAAGACAATCATTAGGGGTCAATTCATTGAACAGATGGTCTAATTGAGATAGATTCGGACACGGCGTTCATCCGCGGAATTGAGTAATTTTGCAGGTATGCTTACTTACTCTACCAATTTATCCTTCGCTATTGAAGCGGATCAGCAGGATCCCCTTGCTTCCTACAAGAATCAGTTTCATTTTCCGGAGAAAAACGGGAAACCGGTGATCTACTTCTGCGGTAATTCTTTGGGGCTTCAAGGAAAGCAGGTTCAATCAGCTGTTCAAACAGAATTGGATGCCTGGCGGGAATTAGCCATAGAAGGTTTTCGCAGCGGTACCCATCCCTGGTTATATTATCAGGAATATCTGGCTCCGGGTATGGCCAGAATCGTGGGTGCTGCACCCCATGAAGTGACAATCATGAATACCCTTACAGTCAATTTACATCTGCTATTACTGAGTTTCTATCACCCATCAGCAGAGAGAAACATCATTTTAATGGAAAAGGGAGCTTTTCCTTCCGATCAATATGCTGTCGAAACATTGGTGCGTCATTATGGATTGAATCCAGATGAGGTCATCGTTGAAATTGGTCCTGCAGATGGCGAGTTTTGTATCACGGAGGAAGCCATTTTACAAAAAATTGACGCATTGGGCAGCCGACTTGCTATTGTGATGCTGGGAGGTATTCAATATTATACCGGCCAGTTTTTCCCCATTCAATCTATTACTACTGCTGCTCATGCTGTGGGGGCTATTGCAGGTTTTGATCTGGCACATGCAGTTGGTAATGTTCCGCTGTCACTTCACGATTGGAATGTAGATTTTGCAGCCTGGTGTACCTATAAATACCTGAATGGAGGACCCGGTGCGGTTGGTGGATTGTATGTGCATGAGCGGTTTGCCAAAGACATTCATCATCCGCGATTGGGTGGCTGGTGGGGTAATGATGAAAAGATACGTTTTAAGATGGAAAAAGGATTCGTTCCTAAACCTACTGCCGGCGGGTGGAATATAAGCACCGCTCAGGTATTGAATATGTGTGCATTACGGAGTTCAATTGAAATTTTTGATGCGGTGGGAATGGAAGCGATTCGTCGTAAAAGCATGCTCTTGACCGGCTATCTGTCCTATCTTCTTCACCAACCCGGTACCTGGAATGGCATTCAGATTACCCCCGCGGATCCGGAACAGCGAGGCGCTCAATTGTCACTTTTTTTCAAAGAAAATGGCCCTGCCACTTTTGATAGATTGACACAAAAAGGTATTGTGGTAGATTATCGGGAACCGGGTGTGATACGTATAGCTCCTGCCCCACTTTATTGCAGTTTTCAAGATGTTCATACTTTCTATGAAATCGTAAAAAATAATTAACCATGTTAATTCATCATCCCGCTACCTATCTGGCATTAGGAGATTCCTATACCATTGGAGAAGGAGTTCCGCTGGATGCATCGTATCCCTACCAATTGGTGCAACTCCTCAGAAAAAGAGGTCAGCACCTTCATGCAGCCGAAGTGATTGCCCGCACTGGCTGGACTACCAGCGAGTTGGGAGAACACCTCATACACACACAACTAGAGGAAAAATATGATTGGGTCAGTCTCCTAATTGGTGTCAACAATCATTACCGTGGTAATTCTATTGCGGAATTCAGTGAGGACCTGCATTTTCTTGTCAATAAAAGCATACACCTTTGTCGGCAGGAACAAAAAGGTGTGTGGGTGTTATCTATTCCTGACTGGACAGCTACTCCATTTGCTGCACAACCCGATCAAAGGGATAGATTTCCCCTCGCCGAGTACAATCAGGTTGTTAAAAAAACAGCTTCATTAATGGGCGTAAACCACCTCGATATAACCGTTTCTTCCATACAAGCAGTTAAGGATCCGGAAGGATTGTGTTCAGATGGGCTTCATTATTCAGGAAAGACCTATGCGGACTGGGCAAGACAGATGGAAAAAGGATGGCTATCTGTTGCCGGATTGTGAAGCGAGTAATTGCCTCATGGAGGCATGATATTCGGCTGCCACTTCACCCGCTCTTAATGCAAAATCTTCATCAGCAGAAGCATATTGAATTGCCCGACTGACATTAACCAGAAGTCCTGCATCTCTATTGAGTCCGGCCGCTGACACGGCTTCCAGACTTCCGCCTTGTGCTCCAACCCCCGGTACCAGAAAAAAGTGTTCCGGATAAGCATGCCTGATTTCCCGCAATCCCTCAGGAGAGGTTGCTCCCACCACAAACATCAGGTTATCGGGAGTTCCCCAGGAAGCAATTTTTTTCATTACTCGTTGGTACAATTTCCCTCCACCCGATTGTTCAGACAATTCCAATTGCTGAAAATCATGACTCCCCAGATTGGATGTTAGTCCCAAAACAATGGTCCATTTGTTTTTGTATTCCAAAAATGGCCGTAAACTATCCTCCCCCATATAGGGTGCAACTGTAATTGCATCAAATGGTAGTACCTCAAAAAAGGTTGTAGCGTATTGTGCAGATGTATTACCAATATCACCTCGTTTTGCATCAGCGATGGTAAGATGGGTCTTTGGAATAATAGCAAGTGTTTTCTCCATTGCTTCCCATCCAGCTTTCCCCTGGGACTCATAAAAAGCTGTATTGATCTTGTATGCCACACAATGTTCGCTGGTGGCAGCTACTATTTCCTGATTAAAACGAAAAACAGCATCGTCTTGTGAACGAAGATGGGTCGGTATTTTATCAGGGGCAGTATCCAGACCAACACACAGATAAGATTGTTTACTGTTAATTTGATTGATGAGTTCAGCTCTTGTCATGTTGTTGCTTGATCATTGATTGAGTTCGTATACCTTATAACCCCAGGCATCGAGTACGAAATTAACATCGGCACTCAATGATTCAGAAGAATTGCTGAAAATATTACGGGCTTTCCCTTCAAGCTTTGCATCTTTCAACTGGAAATTCACAGGTTGAGCGGATAGATTCACTAACACCAGGATTTTACTTTTTCCATTTTCACGCGTAAAAGCCACTACTTGTTCCGGGAATGGTGTATCCAGTAATGTGAAGGATGCATTTGGTTGTAAGGCAGTATTATTTTTTCTAAGCTGGTGTAAAGTTTGATAAAATGCAGCTCTACCCAGTTGTTTGAATACCATGGTATCTTTTTCAAAGAAGGGTATAGCACGTAAAATTGGTTCTTCTTGTCCGCTGTATACCAGGGGCAAAGACCTGGGAAGTGTTTGGGTTAAGATGGAAAATGGTGCGTGTATTGGTCCGGGTAGTGTTCCATAATCGGCTTTGTTCCAACTATTCTCATCGTGGTTGCTGGTAAACCGCAAGCGAATGGCATTCGCAGGAAATGTGCTGTCTAATTGATGAAGAAAGGCAACGAGATCGGTTGGCTTCTTTTTTCCGGCAGCAATATCGTTCATCAAATGGAACTCAGGCCAGCCATAAGTAGCATCAAATCCTGCAGTATGCAACCAGGCAGCGTCTGCTTCAGCCAACATGAAAATATTTTTCATTTTTTTCAATTCCCGAACGCAGGGTATCCAGAATTCTTGAGGTACCAGGTGTGCCATATCACAGCGATAACCGTCTATATTGCTTTCACGAATCCAAAATTTCAATTGCTCAATCATGGTATCTCTTAATGCCGGATTACTATGATTGAGTTTACGGGTATCTGTCCAATCGAATTGCGAAATTGCATTTCCTGCACTATCGCGCACATAAAAATCAGGGTGTTTGGTCAACCAGTAATGATCGGCTCCTGAATGATTGGGCACCCAGTCCATCATTACTTTGAAACCCTTGGCATGAGCTGCTTCAACCAAGTGTTTCCAGTCCTCCATTGTACCGTACTCCGGATTGATACCGGTATAATCTGCCACGGCGTAATAGCTACCCAGTGTTCCCTTCCTATCGACCTTGCTGATAGGTTGAATGGGCATAAACCAAAGGGTATGAACACCCATGTCGCGCAATCGGTCCAGATGGGCTTCAAATGCCCTGAAAGTACCTTCAGGGGTATATTGCCGAACATTTACCTCGTAAATATTTCCCTGCATCATCCAGGTGGGATGACCGTCAATAAGACCGGTATCTTTATTTTCATTTTTTACTTGACAGGCAACTAGCAAAAAGACCAGCAGTCCTATCAGGAAAATGGAATTTTTCAGCATTCATTAAAATTTTACTGAAATTAATAAAGTTTGAACAATTCAATAGCTGTTAGAAGTTGAATATGTTCTGGCACCCATTTTATCAACATCAAATTGACAGAACTGCACCTCTATGGGCTCCTTTAGATAAAACTGTACCTTTATTCCATGAAATATTCTCTCCTATTCATTTTGCTGTTATCATGTTCTACCCGTCAAGAAGAGCTGAAAGGTGCTGAGAATGCCTTGGATGCGGGGAGAGAATATCTACAAGCACGTTTACAGGGTGATTTCGAAGCTGCTGCGAGGTATTGTGAGCAGGACAGTAATCTGATGCAGTCTTTGCGTATGGATGAAGCTATGTTCAGAGCTCTTGACAGGGAAGGAAGACAATTGCATCGTACAGCTTCCATACAAGTTTACGCTTTGGAAGAAAATGGCAGTCAGGCAGCACAACTAATCTATGCCTTTTCGTATGAACCCGATAAGAAAGACACTTTATATTTAGTGCAAAAGAACCAGCGCTGGTTCATTGCTTCACCTCAATCGAATCGATAATGTTTCAATCACTGATATTGGTAGGAGTAGGGGGCATGATAGGTTCCATTGCTCGTTTTTTAATTGGAAATATTTTGAAATCAAATTCACTTCCATTCGGAACCTTGTTGGTGAACCTAACCGGTTCATTGCTCATTGGTTTTTTGATGGCAAAATTTGGGAAACAGGCACTACAGGAGGAATGGAGGTTATTATTTGTAGTTGGGGTATGTGGTGGATTTACAACTTTATCAGCGCTGTCTTGGGAAAATCTTCAATTGCTGCAATCCGGTAAATATGCCTTATTTACAGGTTACTCATTACTTACACTCTTAGGTGGTTTAGCATTAACTGCCGGTGGATATTATCTGGGAAAATAAAAAACTATGAAACAAATATCTCATGTTGTACACCCCTGGCATGGTGTTCCAAGCGGGCTACAGGCACCAAGGGTGGTGAATGCCATCATTGAAATACCTCAGGGATCTCGCTGTAAATATGAAATTGATAAGGCTTCGGGTCTGCTAAAACTCGATAGGGTGATCTATTCCTCATTTTATTATCCGATCAATTATGGTTTCATTCCCCAGAGTTATGGGGGAGACAAAGACCCACTGGATATTTTGGTGATTACCACCTTACCTGTTCAGCCGCTGACGCTGATGGAAGCAAAGGTAATTGGGGTTATGCAGATGGTTGATAGCGGTGAGCCCGATGACAAGATCATTGCGGTGGCAGCGAACGATCCGGGAGTAAATCATTATAATAACATCGAAGAATTACCCCAGCATTTTTTTGATGAGCTGCGGCATTTTTTTGAGGAATACAAAAAATTAGAGAATAAATCGGTGCTGGTAGAAGATTTTGGAGATAAGGCCAAGGCATTGGAAATTATATCCAATGCACTTACCTTTTATCAAGAGACATTCATTAGCGAAAAATAGCTACTATGGTTTCAATAGTTAAAAAGTGGCACAATAACAGTCAAATCCAATCTGCCAGAAAAGAATTTTCTTGATTTTGTTTCAATTGTCGTGACTGATCCCATAGGGACTCGCTGCAAAACAGAAGTGCCGTAAGTCTTCATACTGTTTCCCAGCAATAGCATCGTGTTTTTCCGAGGTTTTCTAATCAAAAATTTTCCTATCCCGTAATGTGCATACCATCCACTATGGAATTGTACCGGTTCGACATCATCGATGCTGTTTGCATTTTGTCTATCGTAGCTACTCGGTGTTGTAAAATTTACTCCTCCCCCGGCGTAGAAAAAAAAATACCCGGGTCGCTGGTTAATCTTTTGCCTGTATTCTACATACAATGGGATTGACCGGGCAGTATACAATTCGATACCAGCTCCCACATACAAAGCCTGGCGATCGTTCCACCAATGGCCGGCAGCACCGGAAAATCGTAAACCTGCGCGAATTTGTGAAAAAACAAAAGATGTGCTGTATTCATATTTGAGTCTGTTCCATTGAAAAACTGTCTGGCCTTCTGCACTTAACAATAACAGATATAAGCAACAAGTAATGAAAAATCTCCGGAACATATCAAATCTTCGCTATAGTTAATTTTCCGGTTATAAAGGCCTGGTTAGGATTGCGATAATCTATGAAATAGATGCCATCCTCAGCAACCGTCAATGCTATGCCATTCATTGTGATTACATCGTAAGTTTTACTCAATGGTATGATAGTGAGCAGTTTAAGCTCCTCAGGACGAGTGGCATCAAATATTTTCAGACCGTCACTTCCATCGCAGATAAACAACAAATTTTGATCTTTCGATAAACCGGCAGGTTGTGTTAGTAAATAGGTTCGAACAAGTCTGGGTGATAATAATTGAGAAATATTTACTACATCTAATTGGTTTACAAAGCCCATGCAGGTATTGTTACTTCTCAGAGTAACATATGCAAAAGACTGATCGGCGATAACCGGATCGCATGCACGTGCATGTATGAAGGTGCTCATATAAGATGGGTTATCCTTGTCATTAGCATTAAATATGAGCATGCCAGACTCTGCACCAATGAATAAATTACGCTGATAAGGAAAAATAGTTTCAATATCACCCCTGTTAAGTTCAATGGTTCGAATAAAAGTGGGTGCGGCAGGATTGGCTGTATTGAATACTTTCAAATCGGAATAACTTACCGTATACAATCTGTCTTCCATTAATCCGAAACGCGCCATCGACCCACCCACCCCATTAGTAACAGGTGCAGCCTGACTCATAGACATCGGACCCAAAAGAAAGGGGAACCCAAATGGACGTTCGTCTCTTTTTACTACCGTGTCCACACGTATCCAATTAGTAATAAATTTGGAGGTATCAGCTATAAATCCATTCGAGTAAATACGATGTGGAAAAACAAACTCCTGGTACTGCTGAACCTTTACACTGAGAGGATCTGTTATATCAAGGGTTACCAGATCAGTATACAAGTCTGCATATAAAAAATTCCCCCGAACTGCCATATCTACGCAGCCGGGTATTTTCACAAATGCCAGGTTCTTTGGATTTGAAGGATTAGAAAAATCAATCACATGAATTCCACGATCTATCTCATTCAGAAATACATAATTTCCTTTAACGAAGATTTTTCCGGGATTACTGATATTAATTGCCGGAGAACTTCCAATAGCCCCTTTTACTTCAGCTTTCGTAGAATAAACAGGTCGATAGATGGTATAGCGCTCAGTCACCTTGTCTTTAAGGCAGGATATTTGGGTTGAACTAATGATAGTAAGTACTGTCAATGTTCGAAAGGCTCTGATTCTCATCATGAAATGATTTTTCAATGCCATAGAGTTGCCACACCTTAAATGTGCTGCGTCCTAAATGTTAATTTTAATGAAATTTTAGACAGAAATATACTGGGATTGGTTATACAAGCAATTGTCAGATGTGGGATACCAAATTGATCCGGGGCACAGGAACAAACCCAAAAATTGCCTCACCACATAGATTTTGTCTTTGATCAAATAACAGTATATTTGCCAAAAATTTTTTAGTAATGGAAGGCAATGCTAGTACCACTAAATCCTGGATTTACTTTATTATCTGGTTTGCTATTTTGATTGGACTTTTCGTTTTTTATCGCCAATTCTTTTGGCTAGCGCTGCCCGGCGTGATTACTTATTCTGCCAAGGGTCTGCGCTTATTCTAATTGCTGCTTTTTTCCCTTAATTGTACCTTCGAATTAATCGTAAGGTATGCGTTCGTTGTCCGGTATCCCGATGGAGTATCCCCCATTGGTCTATGTCATCTACCCTTACTTTTCCGGAAGCATGTATGATTTCTTTGTTACTGAGTAGTAGGCCAACATGGGTAATTTTCCCCTCTTCATTGTCAAAAAATGCCAGGTCACCACACCGAACTTCCTCCAAAAATCCAACCATTTCTCCCTCCAATGCTTGTTGGGAAGCATCTCGGGATAATTTCTTTCCGAAAAATCTATACACTTGCTGACAAAATCCGCTGCAGTCGATTCCATAAACTGATTTTCCTCCCCATGCATAAGGAGTTTGATGATACCAACTAATATGAGCCATTATATTTTGAGGAACAAATGGTAGACTACCTGCTTCATGAATGGTGCCATTAAAAATAAAACCCGGAAAATGTCTATGTAATAAATTTCCCACCGGAGCACCCAGCGGTACCTGCATGGGCCAACCATTCCATGAAGCAGGACTGATAAATTCTGCTGATAATTGTTCAGTATGATTAATAGCTTCATCTGCCTCAATCGATACTAATTGACTTTTCTGGCACCAGCCGGTATAGTTGTCATACCTATTTTGAATGAATACGAAATCTCCTGAGGTATCCTGACAAGTTACCATCTCACCCAACAGGAGTTGAGAAACCATTTCACTTCTATGAGCAGGTTCCTTGCGCAGCGGAGCGACAGCAACGGCGCAAATGCGTTGTTCCATGCTGATATTTAGCAGAAAGTTATGGATTTTAAGATTCTCTTCATCTTATCTTTAGAAAAACCTTCCGGGTGAACAGAAAAGAACACCATACGTATAGTGATGAGATTCTGCTCGAAAAATATTATGAGCAGTATGATAGCTACTGGCTGGGTATACTCCTTCCCCGCTATACCTTACTGTTGCTCGGTGTATGTATGAAATACTTAAAAGATGCTGAATTGGCCAGGGATATGGTGCAACAGGTATTCATGAAGTGCATGACTGAACTTCCACGTCACAGGGTAGATTTTTTTAAGGCCTGGATTTATCAGGTCACCCGAAATGATTGCCTGATGTACCTGAGAAAGAAAAAAATTAGGGTTACGGAACTGGGTGACCATATACCCGTTGAACCAGAATCGGATTCTCCCCAACGGGAAGAAGAAAAAAAATGGAGCGCTTTGGAAACAGCTATTCATTCGCTGAACCAGGAACAAAAGACTTGTATTCAGCAATTTTATCTGCAAAAGAAAAGCTACCTTGAAATCACAAAATCTACCGGATTTTCGTTGATGCAGGTAAAAAGTTATATCCAAAACGGGAAGAGAAATCTTAAGATTGAATTGGAAAATAAAATCAATTGGAGCAATGACTGAGCAGAAACAATCGGTCGCTTCCGAAGAAGCTGCCACGAATGAACTCTTACATAGACTGCTTTCCGGTAAAGCTAGTGCGTCTGACCATGCCACCTGGGAAACACTTTCAGCAGATTCCCCCCTTCTACAAGATGCATTGGAGGGTTTACGTGGAATACAGGATCCTGCATTAATAGAGTCACTTCAACTTCAAATTAATTCACGCCTTCTACAAAATACAAGGAAGAAAAAACGCAGTAAATTACGGCGTATTAGCTCGGATCCGGTGGTTATTACCATCACAGTGGTTCTTTTGTTGTTAGCTGCTATCAGTGTGTACTTATTGATCAGCACCGGAAAAACACCCGGTTAATCAAACCCTCGTTAATCTCTCAATTAATTCTGCAAAATTCGGATACGCTTGAATAAGCTCATCCCTTTGAGCTAGTTCAAAGTCTGCAAAATCAAAACCTGGAGCAACTGTACAGCCTACCAATGCATACCCTGTCTTAGTTCCAACTTCGGATGCAAACCAATAGCCTGCAGGCACTACATATTGAAAAATCTGACCTTCTCCTCCCCTATTTCCCAGTTGTATGCAGGAATAGATACCATCAGGTGAAATTTGATGTACTAACAGGGGCTGTCCACTATAAAAATGCCAACATTCATCACTTTTTATTCGGTGGAATGCAGAAAAATTACCTGCTGTGATTAGAAAAATAATAGCAGTACTGAGTGAACGTCGTGAATCAGCATTTTCTTTTTCCCAGGGGGTGGAAAGGTTCAAATCAGATCGATAGGTCTCCCGGAAAAAGCCACCCTCAGGATGGGGTTGCAATTGCAATTCCTTAACCAGCTGAATAATTTCATTTTCCATGCCTGTAAAATAATAGGTTTATGAATGGAAACAAAAACAAAGTATCTTAGAATATAATTTGAACAAATGAAATCAATATTTGTGACCTCAATTTTTGTAGTGATAGCTCTTTTTTCCTGCTCAGTGAATAAAAATGTCACAACACAAGATGGAGGTATTCAAACGGGTGCCGAACAAATCAAACGATATCTTCCTTATCTCAAAGGCAAACGGGTGGCGATGATGGCTAATCAGACTACCATTGTGGGACCTACCCATCTTGTAGACACTTTGAGAAAGCTCGGCATCAACATCGTAAAAGTTTTTGGTCCTGAACACGGTTTCCGTGGCAATGCAAGTGCCGGTGCTAAAGTCGCTGATGAAATTGATTCCGCCACCGGCATCCCGCTTATCTCACTATACGGTGGTAAATCTAAACCTTCTGCAGAAGACTTAGCTGATGTAGATATCATGATCTATGATTTACAGGATGTAGGTTGCAGGTTCTATACCAATATCAATGCCCTCGCAAAAATGATGGAGGCATGTGCAGATAACAAAAAGGAATTACTGATTTTAGACAGACCCAATCCCAATGGCTATTTTATAGACGGGCCTATTTTAGATATGCAATTCAAATCAGGTATCGGCCAATTTCCCATACCCATAACGCATGGCCTTACCATTGGTGAATTTGCCGCTATGCTCAATGGAGAAGGGTGGCTGGCAAAAGGTGTCGTTTTTCCTATCAAAGTTATCCCTGTTGCCAATTACAGACAGTCCATGCCTTATACCTTACCTGTTCGACCTTCCCCCAACTTAAATACCCAGCAGTCCATCATTTTATATCCATCACTCTGCTTGTTCGAGGGCACCATTCTTAGCCAGGGAAGAGGCACTTTTTTCCCATTTACAGTTTTGGGTAGTCCGAAATTGGCCGGACAATACAACTTTTCATTTACTCCCAAAGGCATACCAGGTATGGCTGAAACGCCTTTGCACATGAATGAAACCTGCTACGGACTTGATTTAAGAACCATTGATCCTGCCGAAATTTTCAAGGCGGGAAAAATCAATCTACAGTGGATGATGGAATTATACAAGGCCTATCCTGAAAAAGAAAAATTCTTTGACTACAAGCAAAGCAAGCAAATGGGGAATATTGATAAACTGGCTGGCGTTGCTGAATTCAAGGAACAAATTAGACAAGGAATCTCGGAAGATTCTATCCGACGTACCTGGGAGCCGGGAATTCAGGCATTCAAAGTGAAGAGAGCTAAGTACCTGATCTATCCGGATTAATGGGATATGGGCTTACTTACATCTCTCAGCAGGTATAGAATAGATCGAAAATCATAGTCACTATTTTCTGAGAGAGCCATTTCACAGGTTTTTCCGGAAGAATAACACCCGTCATAGGATCCTGAAGCTAATTCTTGTAATTCATTTCGTGTTGCAGCAGTCGTTAGTTCGGGATAGTAAAATCCGCGATCTCCGGCCATGCCACAACAGGAGGCATGAAATGGTAGCGTATATTCTTTAGAACAAGTTTGCGCAATTTTTAGAAGTCTTTCAGTAAGGGCTAACTTATGTACACTGCATACTGGATGGATAGCTATATGATTTTTGGGCTGTGTTATCTTCAATCTTGGTAACAAGTAATCAGCAGCCAGTTCGATAGAATCTATGAAGTGCAGTTGATCATACTTTTGTTGGTTGGCAGGAGAGAGATACGGTCTTGCCTGACGGATGGATTGGGTGCAGGAAGTTACATCCAAAACAATTGGCACCTTCCCACCCCTACTCCAGCTCCAGCAATTATTGATGGTCTGATTTATTTTTAATTGATACGCATCATACAACCCTTTTGATGAAAATAATTGCCCGCAGCAGTTACCCTGGGCCTCGGCAGGAACACACAAACGCAATCCGGATCTTTGACATAATTGTTGCAATACTTCCACCTGGTGCTCAGGTTCTGATTGATCACCCCCCATCCAGCGTGTAATACAAGTAGGAAAATATACCAGATCATATTCCTCCGGAACAACTGCACGCAACTTTACTGGTGCACCCATTGAGCGCATGTAGAGCGGAAAGCCGGGAAAAATTCTTTTGATAACACTTGTTAATTTGAATAATGTGGAAGCCCCTGATATACGATTCAACCAATTTCCAAAACTGAGAATTGTCTGAACCGTTCCAGAAAAAAAATAAAAATTGCGAGCTATCCATGTAGATACACCTTTTGCTACAGATGTTTGTTGCTCATGCCGAAGTCGTTTGATCAAATCACCGGTATTAATGGAGACCGGACAATCCACTGCGCACATTCCATCAACCGCACACGAATCCATTCCTGAAAACTGATAGGCATGACTGAGTTCCTTGACTGCCTTTCTATCGCCCGATTGTTCTAATCGCTGCAAGGCACGACGAACCTGAATGCGCTGTCTGGGTGTCATGGTAAATTCACGGGAAGGACATCTATTTTCACAGTAACCACATTCAACACATCGATCGACTTCCTCTTCTACAACAGGATTGGTCTTCAAATTATGTAAATGACATTGTGGATCGGAGTTGATCAAAACACCCGGATTTAGCAATGCATCTGGGTCACATAATTTTTTGATGGTACACATCATACCATAAATTTCATCACCCCACTCCTCCCGCACAAAAGGAGCAATTTGACGACCTGTTCCATGCTCTGCCTTCAGAGAACCGCCATACTTATGCACGATAATATCAGCAAGCGCGCGGTTAAATGCTTCAAAAACAGCGATGGCAGGAGCATCATTTACAGATTGGGTGATAAGAAAATGTAGGTTACCTTCTTTGGCATGACCAAACAAAATAGCATTGGAATATCCGAAATCCCTGAATAATTGTTGAAGGTCAATGACTGCTTCCCCCAGCTTTTCCGGAGGAACAGCCACATCTTCCAAAAGTGCAGTCGTACCTTTCGCACGCACAGCTGCAACCGCCGGATAAAGTCCTTTTCGCAGTTTCCACCACTTGGCTTGTTCTACCGGATCATCACTGAAATGAGGTTTATTGAGAAGAGGTAAAGACGCAAGTATTGATGCTGCATTTGCAAACAAGTCTTGCAATGAATTGACATCGGTGGCCTGGTATTCACATAAAATGGCAGTTGCCTGGTCCGGAAGTTCAGCAATGGCCTGAGGACAATCGGGTAAATCTTGAATAGACCGAAGGGCTGCCCGATCCATGAATTCGAGCGCAGCTGCACCTGTGTCAGTTAATGCAGGAATTGCGCGGGCAGCTTCAACAGGGTTCTCAAAATACAGTAAGCCTGTTTTTTTAGCGGGCTTATCGGGTATGGTTTTCAAAACTGCTTCCGCAATAAATCCAAGTGTTCCCTCAGCACCAATCATGAGTCTGCTGAGTATATCCAATGGATGCTCATAATCAAGCAGCGCATTGATGCCATAACCAACCGTATTTTTTATCCTATACTTTTTGCGAATGATGTCAACCAGTTCAGTATTGTTGCGTAATTGATGCTGAAGCTGCAGTATTCCATGAAACAGCGTTGGTTCATTTTTTTCAAATTGCTCCCGTTCACCCGACTGAGATGTATCATACTGATGACCGTTGGGAAGAATCAGTGAAATACTATGGAGGGTGTGATAGGCATTGTGAACAACACCACAACACATGCCGCTACTGTTATTGGAAAGCATACCGCCCATCATAGCAGCACTGATCGAGGCAGGGTCCGGACCTATTTTGGTGCCAAATGATTTCAGCACATGATTCACATGAGCGCCTATCGCTCCGGGCTGAATTCGCACCAATTGGCCATTGTCAAGTGGCTGTATTTTTTTAAATGAACGACTAATACAAACTAATATTCCATCTGAAACAGATTGACCGCTGAGACTGGTACCTGCAGCTCGAAAAGTCAGAGGAATTTTATGTTGTTGTGAAAATGCAAATAGTTGTTTGATGTCCTCATCTGATTCCGGAAAAACAACCAGTTGTGGTAGTAAAAAATAAAACCCTGCATCAGCTGCATGTGCATGCCGGTCTATCAAAGAATCTCTGATCAATCGTTTGTCAATCCATTTGCCAAGTTCGTTTGCGAG
>JBJTJJ010000066.1:0-1897 GCA_046095445.1 Sediminibacterium sp. | reverse complement strand
AATGTGCCAGGCACTGAGATAAGAACCTATAATAGTGCGGGGATAGAATGTGTAGAGCGATTCTCCATATCTCGCCGAAGCAGGATCAAAGGGTGTCGCGACATTTTTGTGGTGTCCCTTGTTGTGTTCTACAAAGAAATGCATGTACTGAGAAGTAAGCAAGAGCATCTTGGCCATGAACTGCTCAATGCGGTCATGGCGATGTCCCAATTCATGTGCCACATTAATTCCAAACACACCGCAGAGCAAGCCCATTGCAATCACTCTTCCGGTCAGTGTCACCCAATCGAGTCCGGGTTCCTTCAAAGAGAAGAGAAAAGTTAGCAAGGCAACACAATGCATTACCACGGTTTCGTACAACAGAAAATCATAGGCCTTGTCTGCCCGCGCAATCTCTTCCTCAGCAGCTGATAAATTTTTATCAGATGGACGGAAGAACAATTCTAACAGGGGTATGCAACCAAAAGTGAATAGCAGCGGCAGAAAACAAATCCAGCCCCTGCTACTGAAAGCAACAAAAGACAAGATGAATACGATGAAGGGAGAGAAATATTTGATGGACCGCCAGCGCATGATGATTGTTTCTGTTCTAAAAATACAGAAAAGACGGCAGCCGTGTTCATTCTGTTTAACTCCGCATGATATTCAATGGCTTACCCTCCCATCCGGGGAACAGTCCTTCCCCTGATTTCAGGGAAAGGTGGCCGGCGGCTACTACACTGAAAACAGAACGGAAATCGGTAGTGACAGGCACATCTCTTCCATCTTCCAGATTCTCTTTGTTGAGCGATTTCATCTGTTGATAAACATTGCCACCTTTCACATCATTTCCCAATACCCACAAACAACTGGCGCGCCCATGGTCTGTTCCTCCGGTTCCATTCTGGTGCACTGTTCTGCCAAATTCTGTCATGGTCATGATGGTAACCTGTTCCTGATACGCTGCCAGGTCTTGCCAGAAAGCAGCAATGCTATCACTGAAGTCTTTTAGGTTGCGGGCGAACGCACCATTCAGTGTGCCCTGGTTAAAATGGGTGTCCCAGCCACCACTCTCGGCAAACGCCACTTCGAGGCCGATATTCATTTTTATCAATACTGCGATCTGACGCAATGAATTTCCTAAGGGCGAATTAGGATACACCACACCCGCCGTTACCGGATAACTGTTTTTGCCTGCTTCACGCAACTGGCGCATGGCATCAAAACTTTCTTTCGCTGTCTTATTCAGCAATTCACTGGTCGTTACATCGTACAATTGTTCAAAGGAACCGGCAGTCATTTTCGTCGCCATGGGATTACCCCGTACTTGCAGCGCAAACTCCTGCAAATTATTGATGGCAAGCGCTTCCTGCTCTCCATACATGCTGCGGGGCAATGCAGAGGTGAGACTTACTGCTCTGAAAGGCGAGGGTGTCGCTGTGAGTTGTGCTGCCGTTCTATTCAGCCAACCACTGGAAGTACTCTTGCTAAAAGGAGTACCCGATTCCATATAATCCTGTGCATCAAAATGGCTGCGGGTATTGTTAGGACTTCCCACACCATGAACAATGGCAAGACGACCATCTGTAAAAAAAGGATGTAATGACTGTAAAGAAGGATGCATGCCAAAACTTCCATCCAGATCAATGATCTTTCCTTCATTCTCTGCCGGACTCATGAATAGACCGGGACGCAGTGCTTTTAATGCGGGATCTGTAAAGGGAGTTACTGCCATCAATCCGTCCATCGCCCCGCGCTGAAAAATACATACCAATGTTTTCTTTTTGAGGGCGGAAGATGTCATTGCAGGCGCAGCAGCTGCCCGTAGTAAAAATCCGGGAATTCCCCCCTGAAAACCGGCAGCAAACAATGCCAGGGTTCCGGATTTAATGAAAGCTCTTCTCTTATTCATATAATG
>JBJTJJ010000065.1:0-1190 GCA_046095445.1 Sediminibacterium sp. | reverse complement strand
AAATCTCCGTTTATAGGTATGTCTTTAGTCTTTGGCAATTGGTCTTTGGCTTGATTATCGCAACTGGAATGACAAACGTACCAAAGACTAAAGCCCATTCGCTAAAGACCGAACCCGTCTTTGGCAATTGATATTAGTTTTGATAAACTTTCTAGGTGCAACGCCACTCCTGCCTCTAGCATTGTAGCAGCGTGGTCGTAAGGAAGAATTGACAAATAAAGAGAAGCTTCTTGATAAAATTTATGTGCAAAACGGTACCATAATTTGATTACACTTTCCGCAATCTAGTTTTCGTGAGACAAATCACTCACTTTTTATTCCGTATAAATATCATCGCAATCGCAGTGGTCGCTATCCCCATTACCAACGCCCCAATAGTGCTTTGAATGGCATAATTTTTATAATTGAAATTGGCAGCTGCCTCTTCCGTTGTTTTGTAGTAGCCAAGTTCTACTGACCGCTTGATCACATTAGGGAAATATTCTGGAGTAATAACATAGGAAGTGATCCATTGGGTTAAAGGACTCAGCAAGGCGATGATAGCTGAGATAATTATTCCTGAAATCAAACCTTGACCATAAGTCATTTGTCCGCCATACCCTTTATTCTTTTTCTCTTTTAACGCCAACACCATCATGATGATGGCGGGGATTGCAAAGAGATTCGTCAGGTAAAGATGATAGTCAATGTACTTGTCATGAAGTCCGACTAGTTTCTACCCGGCCATCCAGAGTAAGGTGACAGCAGAAAAAATAAGTGCCCACTTGATTTCAATCGAGATGCTCTTCATGTTTGATTCGTTAATTTTCTAATTTACTATTTCTTCACCCCACTTCCACAAAGAAACTTATGGATGTCGGCAATCGGGAATACCACCTTGTTGTGATTTTGCAGGATGATGATGGTTCTATCTTGCTCCAACTGTCGCTCGATATAAGTTCGGTAGCCCGGCCATCCACCGGTATGCCAGGCCAGTTTACCGCAATTCTTATCTGTTTGTAAAAACCAGCCCATACCATAGTTCGTTTTCATATCCCGGGTAGTAGAGGCGGTAGGATCAAATACATCTTTTGTTTCCTCTTTGCTGATAAATTTTTCATTGTACAACGCTCTGTCCCACTTCAATAAATCATTCACCGTAGAGTTCACGGTTCCATCACCTACAATGCCATCCAGCCAGATGACATACT
>JBJTJJ010000064.1:0-2916 GCA_046095445.1 Sediminibacterium sp. | reverse complement strand
TACTACGACAATATTGATACCTGGCGCCAAATTCAAAAAAATGGTATGCGGGATGTTCGCTTCCAATTCGACAGCAATCGGATGGCACATGAGTATTATGAGATCATGTACAAGTAAACTCTCGCCTAGGAATTTTTTTTTTGTAGGCCGGTATGAACCAATTAGCTGATAATTTTGTTTCACAAAGCATGGGAAAGAAAATTGCAGTTGCCATAACAGGCGCCAGTGGCTCCATCTACGCTAAGCTCTTATTAGATCAGCTTACAAATCTGACTTCCCAACTATCTGAAGTTTCCATTGTTATGAGTGATAATGCCCGTGCCATCTGGAGGGCAGAACTGGGTCCGGACGTTCAGCAACAATACTCTTTTCGGTATTTCGAAAAGAACGATTTTTCAGCTCCATTCGCATCCGGTTCGGCACGATATGATGCATTGATCATAATTCCATGCAGCATGGGAACTCTGGGAAGAATTGCTTCAGGAACAAGTGATGATCTCGTTACCAGAGCAGCAGATGTGATGTTGAAAGAACGACGAAAATTAATTCTGGTTGTTCGTGAAACTCCCTATCATCTGATTCATATCAAAAACATGGAAACAGTCAACCTCGCGGGTGGTATCGTTTGTCCGGCAACCCCTTCCTTCTATAGTCGTCCTACCACTATTGAAGAGGCAGCCAAAACAGTTGTAGACAGGGTGTTGGACCTGGCAGGCTTAGATATCAAAACCTATCGCTGGGGACAATAGTCCTTCGACACTATCAGGATTCTTTTACCTGAGGGGTATCTTCCTCTTTCTTTCGTTCGCCGAATGAAAATGTGATTTTAGTTTCTTCAGCATCAACATCAGCAATCAATACATCTCCCTCCCTGATATTCATACTTAGAATTTCTTCAGCCAGTGGATCTTCCAGGTATTTTTGAATTGCCCTGTGCAGTGGACGAGCACCGAATTGAGCATCATAGCCTTTGTTGGCAATAAAATTTTTAGCAGCTTCCGATAATTCAAGGCGGAAACCTATGGAATGCAGTCTTTTATCTACTCCCTTCATGAGAATGTCGATGATCCTGAAAATATGATCTTTGGTGAGCGTATTAAAGACTACTACATCATCGATTCGGTTGAGGAATTCCGGAGAGAATGTTCTTTTCAGTGCTTTCTCAATAACAGCTTTATTGTTCTCTTCAGCATTCTGAATTCGGGTGGCTGTGGCAAATCCAACACCATCACCAAACTCTTTCAGTTGACGAACTCCAATATTGGAGGTCATGATGATCAAAGTGTTTTTGAAATCGATCTTTCTTCCCAGTCCGTCTGTAAGTTGTCCATCATCCAAAACTTGCAATAATATATTATAGATATCCGGATGTGCTTTTTCAATTTCATCCAGCAGGATGACACAATAAGGCTTCCTTCTTACTTTCTCTGTCAATTGTCCGCCTTCTTCATAACCAACGTATCCGGGAGGAGCACCGATTAATCTGCTTACGGTGAACTTTTCCATGTATTCACTCATGTCAATACGGATGAGTGCATCATCGGAATCAAATAACAGTCTGGCAAGTGACCGGGCTAATTCAGTTTTACCTACTCCGGTCGGCCCCAGGAATATAAATGTTCCAATTGGCTTCTTAGGATCCTTCAAACCTACCCTGTTTCGTTGTATAGCTTTGACAACTTTTTGTATTGCCTCATCCTGACCGATAACCAACTGTTGCATGTCTTCACCCATGCGACGGAGCTTCTCAGTTTCCGCCTGCACCATGCGTTTCACCGGTATGCCGGTCATCATGCTTACTACTTCGGCTATATTTTCTTCAGTGATAGGATACCGACTATTCTTGCTTTCTTCTTCCCACTTAGTCTTGGCACGTTCCAGTTCTTCACCGAGTTTTTTCTCTGTATCACGAAGTGCGGCAGCCTCTTCAAAGCGCTGACTTTTCACCACTTTATTTTTTTCCAGTTTGATATCTTCGATCTGCTTTTCCAGTTCTACAATATCTTTCGGAACGTGAATATTCTTCAAATGCACCCTTGCACCTACTTCATCCAATACGTCGATAGCTTTATCGGGCAAAAGTCGATCTGTCATGTAACGGTCGCTCAATTTTACACAAGCAACAATCGCATCTTCAGAATAAGTTACATTGTGAAACTCTTCGTAGCGACTTTTAATATTGTTGAGAATCTGTATAGTTTCATCAACTGATGGCGGCTCAATCAAAACTTTCTGAAAGCGACGATCGAGTGCACCATCTTTTTCAATATACATACGGTACTCATCTAAAGTAGAAGCACCTATACATTGGAGTTCGCCTCTTGCCAGAGAGGGTTTGAAAATATTAGATGCATCCAAGGAGCCACTTGCTCCACCGGCACCTACTATAGTATGGATTTCATCAATGAAAAGGATTACATCACGGTTCTTCTCCAATTCATTCATGATGGCTTTCATTCTCTCCTCGAATTGACCACGGTATTTCGTACCGGCCACCAATGCAGCCAAATCGAGTGATATTACTCGCTTGTCGAAAAGTACACGACTCACTTTACGTTGAACGATTCGAAGAGCAAGACCTTCAACAATTGCGGTCTTACCAACACCTGGTTCACCGATAAGAATAGGATTGTTCTTTTTTCTGCGACTCAGAATTTGACTAACACGCTCAATTTCCTGTTCCCGTCCTATGATGGGATCTAATGAGCCGGTTTCAGCTAATTTAGTAATGTCACGACCAAAATTATCGAGTACGGGGGTCTTACTTTTTACATTGGATGCCGTCTTTCCTTTCGCAGCTTGTCCGCCACTACCTCTTCTTTCTTCATCAAAGTCATCATCATTTTCGTCACCAAATTCGCTCCGTGGTGAAGGATTGGAAGTACCAACCATACCCAGATCTGTGCGGAATAAATC
>JBJTJJ010000063.1:0-4196 GCA_046095445.1 Sediminibacterium sp. | reverse complement strand
CCGACGTAGGTGCTGACCTGGTAGGTAAAGTAGAAGCAGGTATCCCGGAAGATGATCCCCGCAATCCCGCTACCATCGCAGATAACGTAGGTGATAATGTTGGTGACGTTGCAGGTATGGGAGCTGACCTTTTCGGAAGTTATGTAGCAACCGTTCTGGCTACTATGGTACTCGGACGTGAAGTTACAGGAGCCAATCAACTGCCACTTGCCGATCAGTTCAGCGGTATTTCCGCCATCTTGTTACCTATGATGATTGCCGGAGTTGGTATCATCTTCTCTATCATCGCTACTTTCTTTGTTCGTATCTCTGATGCAGCCGGCGTTAATACTACCGGTGTACAGAAAGCCCTGAACATGGGTAACTGGGGATCCATCATACTAACAGCGATTGCATGTTACTTCCTTACCATTAATATATTACCCGAAAGCATGGTATTGCGCGGGTTCACTTTTACACCGATGAATGTATTCGCTGCCATCCTTGTTGGATTAGCAGTTGGAACTTTAATGAGCATTATTACGGAGTATTATACTGCCATGGGAAAACGCCCCGTTAACAGTATCATCAAACAATCTTCTACCGGACATGCTACCAATATCATTGGTGGATTGGCTATTGGTATGGAATCAACCTTCTTACCAATATTAGTATTGGCTGCCGGAATTTATGGCTCCTATTATTTTGCCGGACTTTATGGTGTTGCCATTGCTGCCGCAGGTATGATGGCTACCACGGCCATGCAACTGGCAATTGATGCTTTCGGACCTATTGCTGACAATGCCGGCGGTATCGCTGAAATGAGCGAGTTACCTAAAGATGTTCGTGAAAAAACAGATATCCTGGATGCTGTAGGTAATACCACTGCCGCTACCGGTAAAGGTTTTGCCATCGCTTCCGCTGCCCTGACTGCACTTGCACTTTTTGCAGCGTTCGTTGGAATTGCCGGCATCTCCGGTATTGATATCTATCATGCCGATGTGTTGGCAGGACTTTTTGTGGGTGGAATGATTCCTTACATATTCTCTTCTCTGGCCATTCGTGCTGTAGGCGAAGCTGCCATGTCAATGGTGGAAGAAGTTCGTCGCCAGTTCCGTCAGATTCCCGGCATCATGGAAGGTACCGGCAAGCCGGAATATGATAAATGCGTGGCTATCTCCACAGAAGCATCATTGAAAAAAATGTTGTTACCCGGTGCCATCGCTATTATCAGTCCATTGATCATTGGTTTTGGCTTGGGTGCTGAAGTATTGGGTGGATTCCTGGCAGGTGCTACCGTAAGTGGTGTACTCATGGGAATGTTCCAAAACAACGCGGGTGGTGCCTGGGACAATGCGAAGAAATCTTTTGAAAGTGGTGTTGAAATCAACGGTGAAGTGTATTACAAGAAATCTGAACCTCATAAGGCATCCGTTACAGGTGATACAGTTGGTGATCCTTTCAAAGATACTTCTGGTCCATCTATGAATATCCTAATCAAATTAATGTCCATCGTTTCCCTTGTTATTGCTCCTACCCTGTCACACATGCATGCTGATAAAGCAAAGGCAGCAGGTCTTCAGGAGCGTCAGGTAGAAGTAATTCTTACTGACAGTACTACCAATATCACCACTATTCAGGGCGCTGCCGGTCAAAGTACGGTAGTAGCAATGGAAGAAAAAAAGGGAAATCCCATGCAACTGATGGAAGCCCTTAAAAAGGATGGCTTTGCTACAGATGGTAAACTGGAAGTACTTTATGAAAATGGGATTTTAAAAGTTAATGGAAAAGACTTGGACTCTGCAGCAACCGCTCCCTACAGAGCCCTGCTTCCCTCCACTCCCAATGCCAAACTTCAGTTGCGCACCCAATAATATTTTTGATTACATAGGATAAGAAGTCCGCCTCTACACCGGGGCGGATTTTTTTTGCCCCTGGACGATCTTCTTTAACAAAAATTAAATTGGGGGACAACCGGGGGGATTGTAACTTGCTACGAATAAAATCGTATATATGGAAGTGAATGCTGTTCCTAAGCCAACAGAAAGTGAACTGGCCATACTGCAAGTCTTATGGGATAAGGGCCAGGCAAGTGTTCGGGAAGTGCATGAAGTACTGAGTGAGCACAAAAACAGTGGCTACACAACTACTTTGAAACTCATGCAAATCATGCATGAAAAAGGAATTGTAGGACGTGATGACAGCAGCAAAGTACACATTTACCACCCTAAGATCAGCAAAGAGAATACCCAACAACACCTGGTAGGAAAAATGATTGATACCCTTTTTGGTGGCAATAGTTCTCAATTAGTATTGCAGGCACTGGGTAACCACGCACCGAATGCTGCTGAGTTAGCGGCGATTGAAGCAGTCATAGCTCAATTGAAAAATAAGTAGGCATGTCGGCGCAGCACCTGGTCATATCATTGGTGTATTCATTAGGGGATAGTCTTTGGATGGCAGCAGTCCTTTGGCTGTGTTACTTATTTATTAATTGTCTGCTTCCCCTGCAACCCAAGCATGCCTATCGACTGGCAAGTATCTTACTGACCACCCTATTCATCGGCTGGTTGGCTGTTTTTATCTTTTATCTTGCCGGAGGCCAGTTAGTTGGTTCCCCTGCTTTCCATCAATTGCCCCGGACAAATTGCTTTAG
Source organism: Sediminibacterium sp. (assembly GCA_046095445.1). Taxonomy (GTDB): domain Bacteria; phylum Bacteroidota; class Bacteroidia; order Chitinophagales; family Chitinophagaceae; genus Sediminibacterium. The sequence goes on along the minus strand of JBJTJJ010000063.1, from coordinate 1,561 downwards.
AATCCCACAGATGTGGGTGTATGTTGCGGCGTTTTTATACTTGCTGGGACTTAGTTATCACCTGATTCGATATTTCTTTATCGATTATCGGATGAGACAATTACTGAAAAAAACGGTGCCGGTTACAGGGGAATGGAAGCTGGTGGTGGACAGACATACAGGGAGATTTTCAAGGCAGCGTTCTATTCGGACTTTCCTCAGTGATAGGGTAAGTTCGCCATTGACTTTCGGCTGGATTCGACCTGTAATTTTATTTCCGGTAGCTGCCATTAATAATTTGACTATCAATGAATTTGAATCAATTTTATTACATGAATTAGCGCATATCAGGCGGAACGATTTTTTGCTCCAGCGGGTTTTGGCACTGATGGAAATGACTATGTTTTTCAACCTTTTTGCGAGGGACCTATGCCGGACTATCCGGCGGTTGAGGGAAGAAGCTTGTGATGATGAGGTACTGGCAGCAGGTACTTTACCACTCGACTATGTAACAGCTTTGGGTTGGTGTGCCAGACAAGGAATCGCCTTCGGCGGAACGCTAGGGGCAGTAGGAACTGAACCTGAATTACTGAACCGCATTTTGCGCATAACGCAGGGTAAATCGGTAAGAAGCACCCCCGCCACTCATGTCCTTTGGATGGCCTTGCTAGGGATAGTTGTAGGAACCCAATTTTCAACCCTTCTCCCTCCCACTTCTTCAGGGACAATAATTCCTTCATCCGTTTCTGCCGCAACGCAGTCGACGACGAACAAAATACCACAACAGGATCGAAAATTGACAGCAGCGGTCTTTGAGTCGAAAAAAGTTGTACAACAATCACTCGTTAGGAAGAAATTGAGTGACCGAATGATTGAAAAGAAATCTGCTCAAATTGAATCTGTTGAAATTGAAAGCCCCTTGGTTAGTCGAACGGTAGGTTGGCAGGAAAGGAATGACTTAATTACAGTGGAACAAGAATGGAATCAAATCAGGCGGTTATCCAGGGAGGAATTGAGCCAGTTGATACGTGAGGCGCTGCAGGATTTTGATGTGGAAGATAAAATCAGCTGGATAAGATTGGTCAGCAACAAATTACTTGCTCAAGAAATGAATAATTATTCGGGAGACAGTTCCTGGATGTCATCACGGGGTTATGGAGTAGATGAGGGTATGAATCAACCCGAAGAAAGCAGACTACAAAAGAAATTAATGATATTAATTTGGATGAAATGGAGGGAGAAGCATCCTACATTCATGGAACACTTGTTACATAAGCACGCTACTGATAGTAGTACAGCACTTTCCAACGGCGAACAGTAAAAGCCGGATCTGCGACTTTGTTTTTCTTATTTAATGATAGTGACAGAACCAGCAATAGGTGGCTTGCCATTACGAAGATTAATGAAGTAATAATAAGTACCGATCGGTAGGTCTTGTCCTTTAAATTTACCATCCCAGGGTTGCGTATAGCCGGTGCTAAGGAATACGACCTGTCCATACCGATTAACGATTTGAACTGTTGCATTGGGATAATCTTGCAAAAATCTTACCACCCAGACATCATTGATGCCATCACCGTTG
>JBJTJJ010000062.1:0-1724 GCA_046095445.1 Sediminibacterium sp. | reverse complement strand
AAATTAATACAGGATCTCTTGTAGATGCGATCAATCTCTTTCAAGTTTTTATCTTTCCATGCCTGTGAGAGAATTCCTGCAGAAACCGCCTGTATGCTGCGCAGGGGTACCTGGATGAGGTTGGCGGCGTATTGGGCAAATACAAAAATGCCTACCGCCTTTAGATTCTGAAAACCTGCGATGATGAATACATCAATGGTGGCTGCTATGGATGCAATACAGGTGCCTCCATAAGTGAGCAATTGCATCCCCAGCATTTTTTTCCAAAACTTTTTGGTTACCCGGCTGATGGTAAAGGAAAAATGCAGTTTGTTTTCCCTAATGAGTTGAACCATTAACACCAAAAAGATGATCAGGTAGAGCAATGAAAAAAGATGGATGAAAGTAGCGTACTCAATCCATTTCAGATAAACAGCCACAATCAGGAAAAAAGTGATGATGCGCAACAAGGTTTCTTTGAGAAAATTCGAGAGCACACTTTTACCAATTGCCCAGCTAAATCCTTCCAATACTGAAAAAAAGAGCATGCCAAGAGAGAAGGGAATCATCCAATAGTAATAATCCACTACCAAACCGGACTTAGCAGTGTAGATATTGACGAAATAAGATTGAAACAACCAGGCCAGTAATAGAATGAGCAACATGCCTATCAGGGTAGAAAATAATGCCCAGGTCATGATGTCCATTTTCTCTTTGGGCAGATTGTCATTATAAAAAGGATAGAACTTATAAATAACAGGAATCGCTCCCATGGCACCCAGTGCAAGCATGTTCTGGGCATAATCGAAGAAAATGCGGGTAAGGCCGAATTCTTCCAGAGAGAAAGGACCTGATTCAGAGGAATACAAGAGCATGTTAATTGCTCCTACACCAAATCCTACATAAACCAGGATGCTGGAAACAATGGTCTGTTTTCGGATATTCCCCATGCTTTTTCTCTGATTATTGATGAACTACATCTGGTCCTGCGTTATTTTCATGCTTATTTCAATTCCCCGGTAAATGCTTGCTGCTGCAGGGTACAATAATACATTTTTTCAATTTCCTTGATGGAGATTATGCCAATGATATTTTCACTGCTCCATTTTTTCCATTGATTTCCCTTTGGTAGAAGTTGCACTTGTTTCCCTTCGGGAGAAGCTAATCCAATCCATACGGGCAGATCAAAATTTTCCGAACAATTTTCCCAGCGATAGTAAAGTGTTTTACCATCCGGCGACAATGAATAGGCGAAACGGGGAATTTGTGTAGTGGTAAGATATTGTTGAAAGATGGCAGCAACAGACCAACCAGTAAAGCGGGTAGTTATTTTTTCAATATCAGCATAATCTACCTGTGCATGATACAACTCTTTGTTCAAGGTACGGAGGTAGCTACGGAAAAGGGAGTCATTGTTCATCGCATGACGAATGCTATGAATCATGTTGGCTGTCTTAGGATACATATCACCACTTCCTTCCTTATTAACTCCGTAGGGACCTACGATAGGAGTTTGGTTTTCTATCCCCTCCCTCAAACCATAATTGTATTCATTTCCTGCCTGCTTCCCATAAAAGTAATCCGTATAAAGTGTTTCCGTGTAAGTAGTATAACCTTCATGTATCCACATATCTGCAATGTCATTGCTGGTAATATTGTTGGCGAACCATTCATGTCCGCTCTCATGAATAATGATATAATCCCATTTTAATCCCCAGCCACTCCGGCTCAGATCCATACCGAGA
>JBJTJJ010000061.1:0-2766 GCA_046095445.1 Sediminibacterium sp. | reverse complement strand
GCCAACACCTCTACTTCAGATAATTGAATAGTAACCAATTCATTATCAATCATAAAGCTGGTTTCCCCCTTCTCTTCAAACCTAGCAATGGCTTGGGAATCCATGGAAACAATCAGTTGACCGGCCGCTTTCATCTTAGCCCCCAGTCGACCACCTAATAATTTGAAATTGGGTTTTAGCTTTTTACTAATTACCCCATCAGTATCCTTAATATATTTTATTTCTTTAATGTTTACTTCTGCTTTGATCAGTTGTTCTACCTGTTGCAGATGTTCCTTCATTTCAGGATTGAGTACCGGAATCATCATTTTTTGAAGTGGCTGTCTTACTTTAATGCTGGATTTTTTCCGCAGGGATAGACCCAGAGAGCTGACATCCTGTGCGAGTTGCATGCGTTTCTCCAATTGTTCGTCGATCAAAGTTGCATTGGCAATGGGATAATCGGCATGATGAACAGACGCTACCGGGTGCAATCCACTCACTTCATTGAGCCGGCGGAACAAAGCATCACTGAAGAAGGGAGAAATCGGAGCCATCAATCGACAGAGCGTATCGAGACATTCATAGAGTGTCTGATAGGCTGAAATTTTATCTTGCTCATATTCACCTTTCCAAAACCGTCTGCGGCAAAGACGAACATACCAGTTACTCAGATTTTCATCCAGGAATACTTCCATCAATCTTCCGGCAACGGTCGGCTCATAATCATCCATCGCCTGCGTGACTTGCTTACTTAGCGTATGCAGGCAGGAAATGATCCAGCGATCTATTTCCGGACGCTCCTGAACAGGAATGTATTTTTCCCGAAAGGAGAAGCCATCGACATTGGCATAGAGTATGAAGAATTGATACGTATTGTAAAGTGTTCCAAAAAATTTGCGTTGCACTTCCTGTATGCCGGCAGCATCAAATTTCAAGTTATCCCACGGGGATGCATTAGTGATCAGGTACCAGCGGGTAGCATCAGCACCATATTGCTGAATGGTTTCAAACGGATTCACCACATTCCCCAATCGCTTACTCATTTTATTCCCATGCTTGTCAAGTACAAGTCCGTTACTAACTACAGTTTTATACGCCACCTTTCCAAACAACATAACTGCCAATGCGTGCAGGGTGTAAAACCAGCCTCTGGTCTGGTCAACACCTTCAGCAATGAAGTCTGCCGGAAATGCTTCACCAGATTCTATGAGTGAACGATTTTCAAATGGGTAATGCCATTGAGCATAAGGCATGGCGCCACTGTCGAACCACACATCAATCAAATCGGGTAGACGATGCATGGGCTTTCCTTGCTTGCTGACAAGTATAATGTCATCTACAAAGGGTTTATGCAAATCAATGACAGATGTGTCATTCAGCCATGGGTTAACTGAATCTCCAAATACATCCCGGGCTTTAGCTGCAGCAGTTGTAAGTTCTTCTACAGATCCTATACATACTTCTTCAGATCCATCTTCTGTTCTCCATATAGGCAAAGGTGTTCCCCAGAAACGACTGCGGCTCAGGTTCCAATCAACCATATTTTCCAACCAGTTACCAAATCTTCCCTCACCGGTGGATGCCGGTTTCCACTGTATGGTTTTATTGAGTTGCACCATCTGTTCCTTCACAGCTGTGGTTCTAATAAACCAGGCATCTAATGGATAATACAAAATTGGTTTATCTGTTCTCCAGCAATGCGGATAGCTGTGTTCATATTTTTCTACCTTGAATGCCCGATTATCTTTTTTGAGTTGAACACTGATATCAACATTGATATCTACATAATCACTTTCATCTTTGTAATTCTTTACATACCTGCCGCTATAATTTCCCATCCCGTCCACAAACTTTCCTTGTCTGTCAACCAGGGTTAAAATTCCGATGCCATAACGGGAACCCACTTTATAGTCATCAGCACCAAAAGCAGGTGCCGTATGAACTATGCCGGTTCCGTCTTCCGTTGTAACGAAGTCGGCCACCAAAACCCTGAATGGGTCGGCATTGGGTGTAATGGATTTTATTTTTTCCGGTGAATTCGCTTCAAAAGGTAGAAGTTGTTCATATCGTAACCCTTCGAGTTGACTTCCCTTGAAGCCGGCCCTGATTTCCCAGGGAATAACAGTTGATTTTTCATTGTAGATAGAAAAGTCACCTGCTTCACCTTCCGGCTTACAATACTTGTGTAGCAGGTTCTTTGCTACTATAATGTTAACGGGTATATGGGTGTAAGGATTGAAAGTGCGTACCAATACATAGTCAATTTCCGGACCAACAGTAAGTCCTAAATTGGAGGGAAGGGTCCAGGGAGTAGTCGTCCACGCCATCAAGTAGATTTCTCCCGAGGAGAGATGAGAACCACTTTCCAGTGTTTCAAAAAGGAAAGCCGACTCGGGTGTGTGGCTGAGTCGAAACATAGCTACCACACTTGTATCTTTTACCTGTTTATAGGTACCCGGCTGATTCAGTTCATGCGAACTTAAGCCGGTTCCGGCGGCGGGAGAATAGGGCTGGATGCTAACACTTTGATAGAGTAATCCTTTCTGGTAGAGTTGTTGCAGAATCCACCAAAGTGTTTCAATGTAATTGTTGTCAAAAGTAATGTAGGGATGCTTCAGATCTACCCAATATCCCATCTGCTGCGTCAGCAGATCCCATTGATCTTTAAATCTAAGGACTGCTTTGCGGCACTGCTGATTGTATTCCTCAATAGTGATGGTTTTACCAATATCTTCCTTGGTAATTCCCAACTCCTTTTCTACACCCAATTCAACAGGTAATCCG
>JBJTJJ010000060.1:0-2318 GCA_046095445.1 Sediminibacterium sp. | reverse complement strand
ATTTTAACTTCCATAGTATAACAATACAATAGCATTCTAAAACTACGCCAGAAAGTTGATTCATTTGTCTTCTACAGATGAATATATCCTTTACTTCCCGTCGGCAATTCTTGATCAATAGAAAAAAGGCAGTATTCCATCTCTTCACATTGTACCCTGTAATATCTTCCTTTGCCTGCAAACTGGGCCGATACGACTTGACAAGGAATGGAGTTGGGAACCTGATCAGAGCTGAATCGAAGCATTTCCGGTCGGATAAAACGCTGCATACTGGCAGATAAGTGTTGTGAGTGATGTTGTAAAGTCCCGGCATGTTTTTCGGATAGGAATTGGAATTCACCAAATAACCCGGCTGCATATGTATCAGAAGGGTGTTGGTACAGGAATTCAGGGCTTCCATCTGCAACGATCAAACCATCCCTAATAATCAACAGTCTGGTTGCCCAGGCAAAAATATCTTCCGGGTCATGAGAGCAAAGAAGACAGGTGATTGATAATCGGCTAGACACATCTTGCAGGACCTGTTGAAGGATGGATTTATTGATGGTATCCAGGTGAGAAAAGGGTTCATCCAGCAGTAGCCAGTGGGGGGAGGCAATCAATAAAAGTGCAAGAGCTATCCTTTGCTGCTCCCCACCTGATAGTTGATTATGTTGCCGGTTCATGAGGTGATCTATCCGGCACCAGCTAAACAAATCTTTCCCTAATTGGCTATCCCATTGGTTAGCATAACTGAATAATTCATGCACATAATAATGATGAGGTAAATCACATTGCTGGGGCAGATAGGCCAAACCTGGATGTCCCGGTATCAGCTGTTCATGGGGCCCTTTTATACGCTTTCCGAACAGATGAACGGTACCCTGATCGCAAGACTGGAGGCCGGCTATCAACTGCAGGAGGGTAGATTTACCAGACCCACTACTGCCTGCAATAGCCAGGTGCTGACCCTTAGGTTGTGTAAACGAAACCTCCCTAAGAGAAAAAATATCTGAAACTCTTTTACCCAGGTGATTAACTTCCAGCATGGCGCAAAAGTAAGCAGCTTGGAATAGAGAAAGCTGGTAAAAAAAGAAACCCCTGCTGCCTCGCAACAGGGGTATTCCCACCTTTTATAAAACAACTGAAAACTTAACTAGCCTTTCTAAGTAATTGATCTTCTGACTCTTGCATTTCTACGTTCGCCTGTAAAATGATGGCGGGTGTAGAAACTGTTTCCTGAACTATAACCTCCTGAACCTCCTGAACCTGCTGTTGAGGAGCCAATTGCTGGGTAAAGCCAAGCGTGATCAATGTTATGGAGGGGAAAATCATTGAAATAAACTGCCAGCTACTCTCGGATCTGTTTTGCTCACGGGCAATGTTACCAACCCAATTAAAAGCGATGACACGGAAAATCAATCCGCCAGTAATCATGATGTTCAGGAATATATTCATCGCATCATAGAGGGCATTAGATGCAAGACAGAAATAAGTAAAGATAATAGGGGTTGCCAGGCAAAAAACACCTGCGAATGATGCTTCCTCATTGCGCTCGTAAGAGGGGGTAGCTGAAAAATAGCTACTAACATTGTTAATCGTACTGCCGATGAACTGGTTAAGTGTGTAAGTTGACATAAGATTCATTTTAGGTTGTTATAGGAATTAGTTTTTTTAGCTGCTTCAACGATGTAAAATTGCATCAGTTGTGATGCGATTTTTATAGTGCGTTATGTGATTATCTTGTAACTACAGACTTAGCACTTGTAGTGGTTTTACCACAGCGCAGCGGTATGATTTCAACAAAAAATAAGCCTCTTTGACAGTTTATTAAGAGAGATATGCGTCAAAATACGAGGTCTAAATTCTCCTGAAAATCAATATCCATAAGTGTTTCAGACAAAATATTCCTACAATATACCATAGGTAGCGAACCTACTACAAAAGAAAAGCCCCCACACGATTGTGCAGGGGCATTCCCACCTTGTAAACTTAAAAACAACCTACTAACTGACTTTTCTATATAATTTTTCTTTTCTGCCGAAATATTTTTGCTCTGCCTGATAGAGTCGGCCGGATTGTGTTGAGGAAGCAATGGTAGCAGAGCGACGATTGGCTTTCTTGCTCTGTCCAATTAAAATCAATGCGAGAGCAGGCGTGATCAATGAGAATATTTGCCATTTTTTTTCCTGTAATCCTTCTCTTCTGGAGATATTACCCACCCAATTAAAGGCAATCACCCGAAATACAAGTCCAAAAGTGATCATCACATTCAGATACACTGCGAATGCATCATAAAATGCCATAGATGCCACACTGAAATAAGTAAAGACAATGGG
>JBJTJJ010000059.1:0-1295 GCA_046095445.1 Sediminibacterium sp. | reverse complement strand
GTAATGCTGCAGGTTGCAGATATTGTCAGGCGCATACTATCAGAGCAGCCGAAAGATATGGTGCGGAAGAAGAAAAAATGAACAATATATGGGAATTCAGAACGCATACGGCTTTTTCGGAATCTGAAAGAGCTGCACTAGAATTTGCGCTTGCAAGTTCTACAATTCCCAATTCAGTAGATGATACAATTGCTGAAAATCTAAGATTGCATTGGAATGATGGCGAAATTGTCGAGATTCTTGGAGTAGTTGCACTATTCGGATATTTGAATAGATGGAACGACTCAATGGGAACAGAGCTTGAAAAAGAAGCGATAGAATCCGGAGAAAAATATTTACACCAAAAAGATTGGACAGCCGGTAAACATACGTATTAATTGCACATAAAAGCTGTAAGTATCCCTAAAAAGCAGACGTCTAAGACTTTAGTATTTATCGTTAATTTTAAATTGATGACTAAGATTTCTTAGTACTTAGAACGTGCTAGCCGCATAGCCCGGCCGTCCCGATGCTTCGGGAGAACACAGGGGAATAGGACCGCCAAAAAATATTTTTTCAAAAAAATGCTATAATCAAAAAAACTTTTATAGTTTTGTTCTGTCATCGAGAATGTGGCTCATGTCACATACCAACCGAGTAGAACACCACGGTGGTGAAATGATGAGGGTTTCAGACCAAAAGAGTTCAACCTCCTCCAACTGTTTACCCTTTTCATTTTCTGATGCATCAACCATTCATGTGCTGCCTTGCGCGCAGGTGGCATTGAAATGGCTAAACCGAAAAATGAAATTGATCAAACACATGTAAAATCATTCTAAACAGCATCACGAGCAGCCGAATGGCTCGCCAACCTGTCGAAGCAGACAAGGTGGTTCAATGATGTGTCTACCCTAACCGGATTAGATACCAGGGTAGAAATCAATTGCTAAGCGGCTCGCTGGTGGTGCACAAAACAAGCACCATGAAAAATTATCACAACAGTTTTCAATGCTATTTCAGTTGGGAAGAACCGGAAGCCATTGGTCTCAGGTTTACTTACACAGCCCCTTCTATTCTACTCAACAGGCAATGGAGTATAGGTAGCCAGAGGGATATACCCCGGTGGCGATATAGCATTGGCGAATGGCTTTCCCGCCCAAATCTCTATTTCAATTTCCTATTATTTTCTATCAGTGTCATCGATGACACTATTTCCACCCATTCATTCAATTTTAAAAACTAATTATCATGCCTAGTCAATTAAAACACATCCTCATCGAAAGACCTGGTGACAGAAAAATCATTGCAGACAATCA
>JBJTJJ010000058.1:0-2961 GCA_046095445.1 Sediminibacterium sp. | reverse complement strand
ACAATGCCATCAACACAGTTAAAAAAGAAATCAGCAACAGATATGATTTCAAAGGCTCCCCTGTAGATATTTCACTTGATAAAAAACAGTACCTCGTTACTGTAGAAGTTGAAAGCGATATGAAAATGAAACAGGTAATCGATGTTATCATTAGTCGTGCTATGAAACAAGGTATCGATGCAGAGGCATTTGATTTTTCCAAAGATGCGTATCCAAGTGGCAAGATCCTACGCAAAGAAATCAAAGTACAAAACGGATTAAAGCAAGAAGATGCCAAAAAGATCGTAAAAATGATCAAAGACAAGGGATTTAAAGTTCAGGCAGCAATCATGGATGATATTGTTCGGGTTACCGGCAAGAAGATCGATGATTTGCAGGAAGTAATTGCCACCTGCAGACAGTCCTCCATGGGCATTCCCCTCCAGTTCATCAATATGAAATCCTGATTTTTTTTAACTATTTGATTTTCATTGATTTATGACATAAATGAGCCAATCTTTTTGATGGCTCGGGGAAAAATGCTACATTTGCACCCCAAACATTCACGGCAAAATCCGTGTAACCTTTAAATCAACCCAAATGAAAAAAGGCATCCATCCTGAAAACTATCGTTTTGTAGTTTTCAAAGACATGAGTAATGGCTACAGTTTTTTGAGTAAATCAACTGCCGTTACTAAAGAAACCATTGTATTTGAAGATGGTAAAGAGTACCCCCTGGTAAAAATCGAGATCTCCAACACATCGCATCCGTTCTATACCGGAAAAAATATGCTGGTGGATACTGCAGGACGTATCGACAAATTCAAAAAACGTTACGCCAAAAAATAATTACCTCAAAAGCCGGATTTATTCCGGCTTTTTTTATTCTATTTTCCAAATTCTCCTATACTGGCTCCACAGCAAGTATTTGAATACCTTTTGATACCTTTGCACTATGTCTACAAACAAACTGGATATACTGGCATTTGGAGTGCATCCTGACGATGTTGAATTGGGATGTGCGGGAACGCTATTGAAGGCTATAGCAGAGGGGAAAAAAGTAGGCATAGTAGATCTGACCCGCGGAGAGTTGGGCACGCGCGGCTCAGCAGAACTAAGAATGCAGGAAGCTGCACGCGCAGCAGAAATATTGAAAGTTGGCATTCGGGAAAATCTTGAGATGGCAGATGGTTTTTTTGAGGCTGATGAAACTAATCTGCGCAAAATTATCCGATCTATTCGCCGTTATCAACCTGATATTATTCTGGCCAATGCCCTGGAAGACCGACACCCAGATCACGGGAGAAGTGCAAAATTGGTTGCTGACGCCGCCTTCCTATCAGGACTCAGAAAAATAAGTACGCAGGATGAGGGGGTGGAACAAGCTGCCTGGAGGCCTAGTTATGTTTTTCATTACATCCAGGATCGTTTCATTCAACCCGGATTTGTAATCGATATCTCTCCCTACATGGAGCAGAAAATGGAGGCTATACTTGCTTATAGCTCTCAATTTTATTCAAACGATAGCAAAGAACCGACTACTTATATTTCAACCCCTCAATTCCTGGAAACTGTTCAAGCAAGGGCTATGATGCTCGGCAAAAGAATAGGTGTTGCTTATGCAGAGGGGTATATTTCTGAAAAAATCATCGGACTTAAAAGTTTCGATGGCATCATACAAAACGTAACCTGATCACCTGAATCAATTTCTTCAAACATGGCAGCTATACCAGTGGGCATCGTGCAGATGTCTTGTACCGCATCGAAAGAAGAAAATACCCGAAAAGCGATGCAGCTGACGCGGGAAGCCGCAGCTAAAGGAGCAAAAATTGTCTGTCTTCAGGAGTTATTTTCCTCCCTCTACTTTTGTGATACGGAAGATTATAGTCACTTTGAGCTGGCAGATACCATTCCCGGACCTGTTACAGATGCGTGGGGAGAATTAGCAGCAGAACTAAAAATAGTTATCATTGCCTCCCTTTTTGAAAAAAGAGCACAGGGGCTCTATCATAATACCACAGCCGTTTTGGATGCGGATGGAACTTATCTGGGTAAATACAGGAAGATGCATATTCCTGACGATCCAGCTTATTATGAGAAGTTTTATTTTACTCCGGGTGACCTGGGTTATCGGGTTTTTTCAACCGCCTATGGAACAATTGGTGTTTTGATTTGCTGGGATCAATGGTATCCTGAAGCTGCGCGAATCACCTCACTCATGGGAGCTGAGATTTTATTTTATCCTACAGCTATTGGTTGGGCAACCTCTCAGGATGATGCCACCAATCTTGAACAATACAATGCATGGCAAACCATTCAACGAAGCCATGCTGTTGCCAATGGAGTTCATGTTGTTTCTGTGAATAGGGTGGGACTGGAACAGAATGGCGCTATGCGTTTCTGGGGTGGCTCCTTCGTCAGCAACCCAATGGGAACCCTGCTCTTTCAGGCTCCGCATGAAGAAGAAATTGTTGAAGTGGTTCAAATTGAAACAAAACTGACTGATCAGTACAGAACACACTGGCCATTTTTACGCGACAGAAGAATTGATTCTTACGAACCCATCACGAAAAGATATTTAGACGAGGGTTAATTTCGACTTCCAAAAAGAAGACTGCCAATTCTCACCATTGTACTTCCTTCTTCGACTGCTAACGTATAATCATTACTCATACCCATACTGATAATGGGTGGTTGCTTGGTAGTTATCAGATCAGCAAGTTCCTTCAGCCGTGAAAATTCATGTCGAATCTGTATCGCATCATCGGTATTTGTTGCCATCCCCATCAGTCCCTTTACTTCTGCGAAAGGAAACGACGATAATTGATCGGCCAACTCTCTTAATTCTGCTGCATCAAAACCAAATTTGGTCTCCTCCTGAGCAATATGTACCTGTAGAAGACATCCAATTTTTCGGTTAATTTTTTGTCCCTGTTTATTGATTTCCTGCAAGAGCTTGATACTATCTACCCCGTGTATGAG
>JBJTJJ010000057.1:0-3855 GCA_046095445.1 Sediminibacterium sp. | reverse complement strand
TGGTTTCGTTATCTGATAGATAAAAATCAACTCCCAACCTTCAAATTATACTTGCATGTCTACTGCTTATTCAGGCCCTAAGCAAACCCTCAGTTTTTGGCAGATCTGGAACATGTGTTTTGGATTTTTTGGCATCCAGTTTGGCTGGAGTCTGCAGATGGGTAATATGAGTGCCATCTATGAGTTTCTCGGTGCCAAGCCCGAAGAAATTCCCGCACTCTGGCTGGCTGCCCCGATGACCGGATTATTGGTGCAACCCATTGTTGGCTATCTCAGTGACAGAACATGGCATCCAACCCTGGGAAGGCGCAGACCTTTCTTTCTCATTGGTGCTATTTTAAGTTCATTGGCATTGCTCTTCATGCCCAATGCCAGTGCTGTTTGGATGGCAGCGGGTACCCTTTGGATACTGGACTCCTGCATCAATATCACCATGGAGCCGTTTCGTGCTTTTGTGGCAGATAATCTGGATGAAAAACAACAATCATTTGGATATGCCATGCAGAGCATGTTCATCGGTGCTGCATCTTTTATTGCAGGATATCTTCCCGGACTTCTGGTAAAATGGCTCAATGTATCCCGCGAAAAAGGGGCGGGTGGTATCCCTCAAAACATCATGTGGTCTTTTTATATCGGTGCTGTAGTATTCCTGGGTGCCGTTCTTTATACTGTTTTCCGCAGCAAAGAATATCCACCGTCCGATCCGGATTGGAAAACCAACGCCGGCGAATCTTCCGGAGGAGGCATCGTAAAAGGAGCCATAGAAATCTTTCTGGCCATCTGGGAAATGCCAGGTCCGATGCGCCGCCTGGCAGTGGTACAATTCCTTACCTGGCCCGGACTCTTCCTGATGTGGTTTTATTATAGTACCGGTGTTGCCGCTCAAATATTCAAGGGAGATGTGGAAACCAGTAGTGAACTATATACCCGCGGACTCGAACTTGCGAATGAAACATCTGCCATTCTAAACCTCGTGACATTCGCTTTTTCATTCACGATTCCATTTTGGGTGAAGCAATTGGGTAAAAAAATGACCCACACTGTCTGCCTGCTGATGGGTGGACTCGGACTTATCTCTGTTTCCTTTGTCACAGACCCTAGCTGGCTTTTTGCCTCCATGAGCATGGTAGGTATTGCCTGGGCATCTATTCTCTCCATGCCCTATTCTCTCTTATCGGGTTGCATCCCTGCAGAAAGAACAGGCATCTACATGGGTGTCTTTAATTTCTTCATCGTATTGCCTGAAATCATTGCCTCACTATTCTTCGGGAAAATTATGGAACACTATCTGGGTAATGATCGATTACTGGCCGTAATGATTGGCGGAATTCTGTTGTGCACTGCAGGTGTTATATGTGCATTAATCGTAAAAGAAAATGCCTCCCCGGAAAGGGCGGAGCATTTATAATAGAATAATAGTTGAAATTTTCCTGTCAAAAGAAAATAATTAAAAATTGATTCTTCAAGTTCTAATCTATGAGAAAATTATTGTTGTCGTTGTTTTCTTTGGGCTGCTTTACTGCTGCTTATTCACAGTCCCTCGAAGTTTATCCCTCTCATTGGTTCACTAAAATGAACTGGAATAAAGTACAATTAATTGTCCGCAGTAAAGACCAGGTGCTATCGGGGAAAAAAGTTAATATAGTTTATTCGGGCGTAAAAATAAGTGGGGTTGATAGCTTCCCCAATAAGCGCTACCTCGCCATCCAGTTGAATATTGGCTCTTCAGCGAATCCGGGTATCATACCAATTCAAATTTTTGCAGGTGATGATACACTCACGCTGAATTACGTGCTGAAGCCCAATCGCCCCGGCAAAGGCAAGGACTATGCCCAGGGAGTTCGCTCCTCCGATATCATCTATTTGCTGATGCCCGATCGTTTCAGTAATGGAGACCCCTCCAATGATGCTTTGCGCAGCATGCGAGACAAGGAGGTGAACCGCAACAACCCTCTGCTACGCCATGGAGGAGACCTTCAGGGGGTTACTCAACAACTGGATTACCTCAAGAATCTTGGTATCACTACAGTTTGGCTGAATCCGGTGAACGAAAACGACATGCCTCTTGAAAAAGAAGCAGCAGGTATGCTCAGTGGTTATCATGGATACTGGTTCACCGATCACTACAAAGTAGATGAGCGATTGGGCGGAAATGAGGCCTATAAAAAAATGATAGAGGCAGCACACCAAAAAGGAATGAAAGTGATTCAGGATGCTGTATATAATCACATCGGCATCGAACACTGGATCTACCGCGATGCCCCTGCCCCTGATTGGATCAATCCATGGCCAACTTATACCGGAAGTAACCACAAGGAAGAAATGTTATTCGACCCCTATGCATCTGAAAAAGATAAAAAGAGATTGCTGGATGGATGGTTTGTTCCCCACCTGCCGGATGTAAACCAACGCAACCCTTATGTCGCCAACTTCTTGATTCAGTATGCCATCTGGGCAACAGAAGAATATGGCCTCGATGGCTGGAGAGTCGATACATATAAATACTGCGATGAACCCTTCCTCAACCGTATCAATACTGCCTTACAAAAGGAATACTCCTCCCTTACACAGTTTGGAGAAGCATGGACCAATAGCGTTTCGGGCAATGCTTACTTTACGAAGAATGACATGCCCGTTCCTTTTCACCACAATATGATGGGGGGGGTTGACTTTCCTTTGAATGGAGCTATCCTGGAAGCATTGAATCAACCGGAAGGATGGACCAGTGGAATTAACAAACTTCACATGACACTCGCACAGGATTTCCTGTATGAACAACCCATGAACAATTGTCTTTTCCTCGATAACCATGATACAGACCGTTTCTTTTCTATGGTAGGGGAGGATATGAATAAATTCAAGCAAGGTATAGGGCTCCTCTTTACCCTGCGAGGAATACCTCAATTGTATTATGGAACAGAAATTCTGATGAAGAATTTTAAAAATCCCAGCGATGCCATGGTACGCCTCGATTTTCCGGGAGGTTTTCCCGGTGATGCAGTGAATAAATTTAGTGCTGTAGGAAGAACTGCTGCAGAAAATGAAGCTTTCAACTATATCCAGCAATTGGCGAATTACAGAAAAAAATCGCTACCCCTGCAAATCGGTAAGACAAAACAATTCCTGCCTGTTAACGGTGTTTATGTTTTCACACGTACACACAAAAACCAAACTGTTGTTTGTGTGTTGAACAGATCCGGAGAAGCCCGGGATATCCCTTTCAGGGAATATGAAGAGTCATTCACAGGGTTTTCCAAAGCCATGGATGCCTTGACAGGAGAAATGTTTCTGCAGGCGCTAAAAATTGGTGCGGGACAATTCAGAATTTTCGAGTTGAGAAAATAATCAAAGGGAATATGTCAACCAACCAGCAATAAAGACTACCAATGGCCAAAAAAAATACAGGGGATGTCTCCTCAGGCAAGAAGTCTTCAGCTAAGCCCAAAGAACACCATCCCTATGAGGCCATTCATTTCGTTGATACCCAACAACCGGTATGGAACTATTCGCTTTTCACTGATGTGGATGTGCGCAATTTTCAGCAGGGAACGCATTATCGGTTATATGAACATTTTGGCAATCATCAATTGCAAGTAAACAATATTGCCGGTACTTATTTCGCGGTATGGGCACCGAATGCCACTTTTGTTTCAGTAGTTGGTCACTTCAATCAATGGAACACACTAGCACATCCTTTGAAAGTTCGTCTCGATCAATCCGGAATTTGGGAAGGATTTATTCCGGGTATTGGACAAGGGGAAGCTTATAAGTATCACATTCACGGTTTTCAGGGGGTGCGATTGGATAAGGGAGATCCCTTTGCCCATTACTGGGAAAAGAGACCACATACTGCTT
>JBJTJJ010000056.1:0-2662 GCA_046095445.1 Sediminibacterium sp. | reverse complement strand
CAGAACAGTCCCGATAAGCCCGAATCACGCCATGAATTTTAACCAATTGAATTGACGCTTCGCCTTACCTTTGACGCGAACAAATCAATGGACAAAATTTTTTGCTATGGAATACAGGAAGAAACCTTTTATCGATGTTAGTTACCAGTCCGATTTATCGGGTGCACTGGTTACCATTCAGCCACCGGCACCGGGTGTTGCAGTTGGTTACCAAATCGGCAATCAACCGGTAGTTACTTATCAGCAACCTTTTACAGTGAAAGGAGATGGAAAGATCAAAGCATTCGCTCTCGCGGAGCCGGGGAAGTTGCCCGCTGATACTGCTGAAGTAACTATTGCCGGACTTACTATCTTCAAAGCGATGAAGGCACCTGCCAATGTGCAGGCCGGACTTCGCTACCAGTATTTCGAAGCCAATGAAATGGATATGTCTGCTTTGCAGGGAGCTGCTCAGGCAAGTGGAATTGTGCCCGTTCCTTCTCTTACAGTGAAAGCGCGCAAAGACAAATTTGGGTTGGTTTTCGAAGGATGGATCAAAGTGGACAAGACAAATGGCTATGAGTTTTTTACCACCAGTGATGATGGCAGTATTTTATTGATTGATGGAAAAGAGGTGGTCAACAATGATGGGAATCATGGGGCGGAAGAACGCTCCGGCAGGTGCATCCTGGAAAAAGGATACCACAGTTTCCGCTTACAATATTTTGATAGTGGTGGGGGCAATGAATTAAAAGTAAGTTACCGGCCCTTCGGAGAAAACAAACGGCCCATCGATGCTGCCGTATTGTTCCATAGTCCGGTGAATAAATAGCGGAAGAAAAAAAGTAGGAAGAAGTGCTAAGGAATTTTATTTTCCCTTGAAGGCAGGTTTTCTTTTTTCCAGGAAAGCAGAGACACCTTCAAAACGATCTTCTGTGTTGAAACAATTTCCGAAGGCATCTACTTCCACCTCATAACCATTCTTAGATTCATCAAATACTGCATTGGCAGAAGTAATACAACCCGCAACAGCCAGTGGTGCCTTGGATTGAATGATGGTAAGAATAGATATGGCTTTGTTGAGTAGCTCTTCCTGAGGTACGACATAATTCACCAGTCCGTATTGCAGTGCCGTGTCGGCATTGATGGTTTGACCGCTCATCAGCAATTCCATGGCCCTTCCTTTTCCGATCAGTTGTACCAATCGTTGAGTACCACCGTATCCCGGAAGAATACCCAGGTTCACTTCGGGTTGACCGAAGAGGGCATTGGGTGAGGCAATGCGGAAATGACAGCTCATCGCCAACTCACAACCTCCTCCCAGAGCGAATCCATTGACACAGGCAACAATCGGCTTCGGGGATCTTTCTATGCGAAAGAAAAGATCTTGACCGCGCTTGGCCATTTGCCTGCTTTGCTCCACATTCATTTGGTTGAACTCACTGATATCGGCACCTGCCACAAATGCTTTGGGACCGGCGCCGGTGAGAATAACTGTGCGGATTTCGGGGTTGGAATAAATGTTATCCAATTCCGTATCGAGCGCCTGCAAAACATCCTGGTTGAGGGCATTTAATTTATCAGGTCGGTTGATGGTGATGGTATAGATACCATCCTGCAACTGTGTAAGTAAAACTGGATTCATATGTTGATGCTTTTCCTGGTAATTAAAAATTGCGATGTGATTGTACCCATTCTTTGATGTAAGCTGCAATATCTACAGTAGGTGTTCCCGGTGCGAATAGTTCTCCCACACCCAGTTCCCGCAATGCTTTGCGATCGTCTTCGGGAATGATGCCGCCACCCGTGAGCAACACATCATTCATGCCCTTTTCTTTCATGAGCGCCATTACTTTGGGAAACACCGTCATATGGGCTCCGCTTAAAATACTAATGCCTATGGCATCTACATCTTCCTGCAAGGCAGCATTCACCACCATATCGGCTGTCTGTCGGAGTCCGGTATAAATCACTTCCATCCCCGCATCCCGCAGCGAAGCTGCTATGATCTTGGCACCTCTGTCGTGACCGTCAAGGCCAACTTTGGCAATCAAAACCCGGACAGGTCTGTTCATAATCAGAAAACTAGATGATGCAATGGGCAGTAAAGTTAGTAAAAATGTACGTAGGTTTACAGGTAGCAGAACCGACTTGCTGCTATGCAATACAGAAAATTCGGTAATACAGATTTGATGGTAAGTGAAGTGGGCTTTGGCTGCTGGGCCATTGGTGGCGCCGCTTCTGTGGGCTCCATCGCCATCGGTTGGGGAGAAACAGATGACAAAGTTTCTCAGCATGCACTGCTCACCGCACAAGATGCCGGCATCAACTTCTTTGATACCGCAGATTTTTATGGTTTGGGACATGCGGAAACTTTATTGGGCAGAACCTTCGGCAACAGCGATCGGGTGCTCATTGCATCGAAAGTCGGACAAAAATCTGTCGACAACGAGCGCATTGAAATTGATTATTCAAAGCAGTACATCATTGATGCCTGCGAAAAAAGTTTGCAACGATTGAAGCGCGATACGATTGAATTTCATCAGTTGCATGTGGCCCGGTTGTCGCACCTGCAACAGGGGGAATGTATTGAAGCCATGCAAATGCTGCAGCAGCAGGGAAAAATTCGTTACTGGGGTATTTCATTGATTACTTTCGATCCCTTTCCGGAAGCTGACTTCAT
>JBJTJJ010000055.1:0-5789 GCA_046095445.1 Sediminibacterium sp. | reverse complement strand
GAAACCGATGATTATATGCCTTTGGCACTTGACCTGGCACATAAAATTTTGATTGAACTGGCAGCTCTGCGTCGTGAAAACAAAGAGATTAAATATCTCCGCCCCGATGCAAAAAGTCAGGTTACACTGGAATACGATGACAACAACCAGCCGGTTCGCATCGATACCATTGTAGTATCTACACAACACGATGATTTTGGACCAGAAGCCAAGATGTTGGCAAAAATCAAAGAAGACATCATTCAGATTTTGATTCCACGAGTAAAGAAAAAGTATAAGAAATATGCCCGTCTCTTCAACGATCAAATTAAATACCACATTAATCCTACAGGAAAGTTTGTGATTGGTGGACCACACGGAGACACCGGGTTGACCGGAAGAAAAATCATCGTAGATACCTACGGTGGAAAAGGAGCCCATGGTGGTGGTGCTTTCAGTGGAAAAGATCCCAGCAAGGTTGATCGCTCTGCTGCTTATGCCACCCGCCATATCGCCAAGAACCTGGTAGCTGCAGGTGTTGCCGATGAAATACTGGTGCAGGTTTCTTATGCTATTGGTGTAGCCAAACCAACCTCTATTAATGTAAATACCTACGGCACTGCCAAAGTTGATTTGACCGATGGTCAGATCAGCAGCATCGTTGAGCAGTTGTTTGACATGCGCCCTTACTTCATTGAAAAGCGCCTCAAACTCAGAACACCGATGTACAGTGAAACAGCTGCTTACGGACACATGGGTCGCAAGAATGAAGTGAAAACGAAAACTTTCAACATCAATGGTAAAGAGAAGACCATGAAAGTAGAATTGTTTACCTGGGAGAAACTGGATTATGTGGGAAAAGTGAAAAAGGCATTCGGTATCAAATAAAATAGCTTATTCATGCAAGCCCCTGTCTTCACCGGCAGGGGCTTTTTTATTTACCTTGCAGCCAACGGAAAATAGTATCAGTTTATGAAGTGGAATTCCATTCGCCTATCAGCTATAACAACAGCTCTCTTCTTTACCTGGCTTCGGATACAGGGTGCAGGATTGATTACAGCTGTTAGTAAAATGGGTATCGTTGATCTTGAAATGGCCGATACTCCCTTGCGGCTTTCTGAACTGCTACTGGTATGGAACAGAACAACTGTTGTGAATAATATTCTTATTGATTTTCTTTTTATTCCTTCCTATGCTTTGTTCCTGTCACTTAGCTGCCGACACCTTGCCATCAGCACCAATAACAATGACATGATTAGAGTCGGGCATATCACCGCAAAAGGGGTATGGCTGGCTGCCCTATTAGATGTTATTGAAAATCTCCTGATGCTGGGAAGTGTGAATGGGTACTATTCCTCCTCAAGTCTTGAATTAACGCGTTGGGTGGCCATCATCAAGTTCTTACTGGTAACAATAGCGATTTTGTTTCTGTTGACCGGAAGTATCTATTACCTCGTTAAAAAGAAACCACATGGAACATAATCCCTGGCAAATAACCGGTGAGGAAAATATTTATGATAATCCCTGGATTCGATTAACGGAATACCAGGTAATTGATCCATCGGGTGGAAAGGGTATTTATGGAAAGGTTCATTTTAAAAACGTGGCGGTTGGAGTCATACCTATTGACCAGGAAAACCATACCTGGCTGGTCGGTCAATATCGTTTCCCTCTACAACAATATAGTTGGGAGATTCCGGAAGGCGGTGCTCCGGTTGGAACAGACCCGTTGCTGAGTGCCAAAAGAGAACTGCAAGAGGAAACGGGATTGACGGCCGGTCAGTGGGAAGAATTCCTGACCATGCACCTCTCTAATTCTGTAGCAGACGAGCTATCTATCGTTTATCTTGCTACCGATCTGCAGGCCGGAATTGCAACACCGGAAGAGACCGAGCAACTACAGGTGAAAAGAGTACCGCTTGAAACTGCCTTTGCTATGGTGGCAAAGGGAGAGATCACAGATGCTATCAGTGTAGCTGCTTTGCTGAAATTACAGGTGCAATGGCAACAATCCAAACAGAAATGATATCTTAGTACATGGCTCCAAATTCTTCCACACTTATTATTGGGAAACAACCACTGCTGGAAGCACTGCAATCCGGTAGACCGATTGATAAAATTCTATTTCAGAAGAATATCAGTGGCGATGCTGTTCAACAAATCAGGCAGCTCGCTCGCGATGCGGGCATTCCGATTCAAATGGTTCCCCCCGAAAAACTCAACCACCTTACCCGCGCCAATCACCAGGGGATTATTGCCATTGGTTCACTCATCAGATATATGGATCTGCAGCAGGTGATTGATTTTGTAGTAGGTGAGGGGCAAACACCGTTATTCATTATGTTAGATGGCATTACCGATGTGCGCAACATAGGTGCCATTGCACGGTCAGCAGTTTGTTGTGGTGCACAAGCACTCATTATTCCAGATAAAGGGGTAGGGGCCCTGCAGGAAGAAGCCCTCAAAAGCAGTGCAGGAGCATTGGAGTGGATTCAGGTATGCCGTGTCAGCAGTTTATTGAAGGCAGTAGATACTCTCCACCTCAATGGCATCTCCGTATTTACTTCAGAAATGCGGGCAGAGAAAAAGATTCATGAACTTCCATTGACAGAACCCTGCTGCGTGATTATGGGTGCTGAAGGAAAAGGAGTACAACCCTACTTAGCAAAGGCGGCCGATTATTTCTTCTCTATACCCATGGCGGGAAAATTCAATTCATTCAACGTTTCAGTTGCAGCTGGTATCATTTTATATGAAGCCATGAAGCAACGAATGCAATCGTCAGCGTAATTTCTATTTATGAAGTGGATGCTAACAACAGAAGTTAAACCCTTATCACCACCCATTACTTACCGGGATTCTATTCTCATGGTAGGTTCCTGTTTCACTGAAAACATGGCCGGATACCTGAAAGATCATAAGTTCAGCGTGATGGATAACCCACAGGGAATTCTCTTCAATCCGGTGAGTGTCCTTTCCTGTTTGCAACGGATGACCGATTGCCAACAGTTGACAGAGAAAGATTTGTTTTTTTTCAATGATTGCTACCATAGTTGGGAACACCACGGAGAATTTTCTTCTCCCCGAAAAGACGATTGTTTGGATGTAATCAACTCTTCCATTGTTCAGGCGCACCAGTTTTTGAAGGATGCGTGTATGTTGGTGATCACCCTCGGGTCTGCCTGGGTATATCAATTGACTGAAGCCGCGCCACTCTACGAACAGGGAAAGGTTGTCGCGAATAACCATCAGGCTCCTGCCAGTTGGTTCCAAAAAGAATTGTTACAACCGGCAACCATTGTTGAAAGCTATTCTAGCTGGTTGAGGCCCTTGCTCAAAAAGCAGCCGGGACTCCGGGTATTGCTAACGGTGAGTCCGGTTCGTCACCTGCGGGAAGGAACGATTCAGAACAATTTGAGTAAAGCGGTTCTGTTACAGGCAGTTCATCAACTGGTCTCCATTTTCGAAGGCGTACATTATTTCCCGGCATACGAATTAGTGGTAGATGACTTGCGCGATTATCGCTTTTATGCAGAAGATCTGGTGCATCCTAACTATCAGGCAACAAAATATGTTTGGGAAAATTGGGTCAAGGCATGTGTGGATGATGAATCACGTAATATCATGGCAGCCGTTAAAGACATTCGGCTTGCATTTCAACACACACCACTTCACCCGGATACCGGGCGACATCAAAATTTTTTAAAAGAATACGCCCAAAAAACAAGAGAATTGCTTTCCATTCATCCCTGGCTGAAGCTAGAGGAAGAATTGGCGTATTTTTCTTCTGCTGAATAAATATCAGTGAATACGGTCACCGCGTACTTCCATTTCTTCCATAACACCTGCTTCGAATGCCAGCCATTCTTTCCATCGAGATCTTACTTTTTTCTCGGGCATATAAGTAGTCGCTAACCGGATGAACAAAGTGTAATGTCCCGCTTCGCTTTCCATGAAACGACGGTAGAATTTACGTAAATAAGTGTCTGTTAATCCCTCACTCAATCGCTTGAATCTTTCACAACTGCGCGCTTCTATCAATGCCATGGTCAGCAACTGATCTAGTAAGCGTTCTTCGGGATTTCCTCCTTTACATTGAAATTCCAGCAAGCGATTAACATAAGCATCTTTTCTCTGTTTCCCCAAAACCAGGTTCCGCTTATGCAATTCATTTACCACAAGCCGAAAGTGCCCCCATTCCTCGGAAACAATGGGTGCCAGTTGTTGTACCAATTCTGTTTTATCCGGATTTTTCTGTATCAGACTGATGCAGGTCAGGGCAGCTTTTTGTTCACAATAAGCATGGTCGGTTAAGATAGCTTCCAATGAGAGGGATGCCAAATCCACCCAACGGGGGTCGGTGGGCAATTGCAATCCCAAAATATTTTTGGTGTCTTCCGACAATAGTTCCGCGACGGATTTCTCTTCCATAGAGTGCAAATTTGCGACAAACTTCCCAAAACTAACTCATGAAGTTCCAATCAGATCTAAGCCACTAAAAAACAGGAAAAACACCCTCCCGGCACATAGCTAAAATGGGTATATTTGAAGATAAATAAATCCCATGAAGTTATTATCTACTTGTGCCTTGTCACTATTGATGCTGACAGGAATTGCCCAGTCCGGCCAACCCTTTCAAATCACCGGATCGGCTACTACCGGTAATTTAACCATAGCCAAAGTATACCTGCAATACCAGAGCGGCGGAACTAATTATGTGGATAGTGCTGATTATATCAACGGAACCTATTCGTTCAAGGGAAATATTTCGGAAGCAATTCCTGCCAGGGTGCGCGTGAAATACCAGAATGGTTCAGACGGAAAAATGGTGCCGGCTAAACAGGGCAGAGATATGTTCATGGTTTTTCTTCAGCCGGGTAACATTAAAGTTCAGTCCACAGACTCCTTTTCCAATGTAAAAGTTTCAGGGTCTAAAGCCCATGACGATTATACCAAGTTAACTGAGTCCATCAAGCCACTTACTTCAAAGATGGATGATCTCTACAAAGAATACATGGCTGCAGCCAAAGATCAAAAATTACAGGAATCGATTGTTGCCAAAGCGGATGGATTAGAGCAGGAAATTAGCCAGTCCTATGGCAATTTTGTTGCACAAAATCCTTCGACCCCCATTGCAATTTTTTGTCTGGAGTCTTTTGCCGGAATGGATATTGATCCGGTAAAAATTGAACCTTTGTTCATTCAACTTCCTGATCAGACCCGCAATAGCGCAGCCGGTAAAAATTTTGAAAAACGCATACAATCAGCGAAACTCACTGCTATTGGCAGCATGGCTCCTGAATTCGTACAAGATGATACCCTGAGTCGTCCGGTAGCACTTTCTTCCCTGCGTGGAAAATATGTGCTGATTGATTTTTGGGCCAGCTGGTGCGGTCCATGTCGCCAGGAAAATCCCAATGTGGTGAAAGCTTTTTATCAATATAAAGAAAAAGGTTTCACCATCCTTGGTGTCAGCCTGGATCAACCCGGGGCCAAATCAAAGTGGATGGATGCCATTCACAAAGACGGACTGACATGGACCCATGTTTCTGATTTGAAATATTGGGACAATGCCGCCGCCAGACTTTATGGTGTGCGGGGCATTCCTCAAAACTATTTACTCGATCCTGCAGGGAAAATTGTTGCCAAGAATCTAAGAGGTGAAGAACTCATGAAAAAGTTGGCTGAAATACTGCCTTGATTTTGATCTTCTTCAGCGTTTGTATTTGTTCTTCATTAATGAATCAAATGCCATGAAAAAAATCAGCACCTGCTTTTTTCTGCTGTTCTTTTGGCATAGCTTAATATCA
>JBJTJJ010000054.1:0-3356 GCA_046095445.1 Sediminibacterium sp. | reverse complement strand
GCCAGATATCTATGGCAAAGTGGGTAATAGCGGTGTTAGCATTGCAACAGTAGATGATGCCAAAAAATTATACAGCGGCTTCGATCTTTGTGATCCCCGTACCTCTGTAAGCATGACCATCAATGGTCCTGCTCCCATCTTATTGGCCTTCTTTTTAAATGCTGCCATCGATCAGCAATGTGAAAAATGGATCGAGGAGCACCAGGAATGGAATCGTGTTGATCAGTGGGTGCAAAAAAATATGTCTGAAGCACAACGTCCCATCTATTCAGATACACACCAACCCGGACTGCTGCCGGAAGGGAATAACGGACTCGGTTTGCGCTTGCTCGGTACCAGTGGTGACAAGATATTGCCCCAGGAAGTTTATGAGCAAATTCGTGAGCGAACGCTTTCATTGGTAAGAGGTACCGTTCAAGCCGATATTCTCAAAGAAGACCAGGCACAGAATACCTGTATTTTTTCTACAGAATTTGCCTTGCAATTGATGGGTGATGTGCAGGTATATTTCAGTGAACATCAGGTGAAAAATTTTTATAGCATCAGTATCAGCGGATACCACATTGCCGAAGCGGGAGCCAATCCGATTACACAACTGGCGTTCACGCTGGCAAATGGTTTTACTTATGTAGAATATTTCCTGAGCCGGGGGCTTTCCATCGATGACTTTGCCGGTAATTTATCTTTCTTCTTCAGTAATGGTATGGATCCTGAATATAGTGTGATTGGTCGCGTGGCCCGTCGCATCTGGGCAAAAGCCATTCGCTATAGATACAAGGGAAACAGCCGCTCCCAAAAATTAAAATATCATATCCAGACCAGTGGTCGCAGTCTGCATGCGCAGGAAATTGATTTCAATGATATTCGTACCACCCTGCAGGCATTGTATGCTATTTATGACAATTGCAACAGCTTACACACGAATGCCTATGACGAAGCCATCACTACCCCAACTGAGGAAAGTGTAAGAAGGGCCATGGCCATTCAGTTGATCATCAATCGTGAACTTGGTACAGCATTGGCAGATAATTTTATTCAGGGAAGCTATATGCTTGAAGCGTTGACAGATCTTGTCGAGAAAGCTGTATTGGCTGAATTCGATCGTATTTCTGAAAGAGGAGGTGTGCTTGGTGCCATGGAAAGAATGTATCAGCGCCATAAGATACAAGAGGAAAGCATTTACTACGAGACCAGGAAGCATACCGGTGAATTGCCAATCATTGGGGTAAATACCTTCCTGAGTAAAAAGGGAAGTCCGACACTTATTCCTGATGAAGTAATTCGAAGTACGAAAGAAGAAAAAGATCAGCAGATTGCCAATCTGCAATCATTTCAGGAGCGCAACTCCGCTATGGCCACTGCTGCACTGCAACGGTTACAGGAAGTGGCTCTCGGCAATGGTAACCTTTTCACCGAATTAATGGAAACAGTTAAATACTGTTCACTCGGTCAAATCACCGAGGCATTGTACCAGGTGGGTGGGCAATATAGAAGAAATATGTAACACGGTATCTCTTTTTCATTTCAATCCTTAACTGTAAATTTGAACATGCGTTACTTCATTTGCGTTCTATTTGGTCTGATAGCTGCTGGTTCTATTCAAGCCCAGTCAGCCCGTCGTTATGACTCCACATTAAAACTGGGGAAAGCAGGATTCAAGATTTCCTGCAACAATAAAAATCCGGAAAAGAATAATTTGTCCATTGCACCTGTTGGCTTCGAAAATGGAGCACGTGATGTGAGTTTCGAAGTGAAGGGCCGTGTGAATAAAGCAGAGGTGGATGATTTGAATATGGATGGATTCCCCGATTTGATCATCTATGTAAATCTTCCCGGAGACAAACCAAAACTCAATATCATTGCTATCAGTTCAGATAAAAACCAGGGATTCCTCCCCATTTATTTCCCTGATATCCTCGATGATGCCAAAATTAAGCCCGGCTATAAAGGGGGAGATGAGTATTATCTAATGGAAGGCAATCTGGTAAGAAGATTCCCTATCTACAATACGCAAGACACCGCCAATATACAACCAACAGGCATGTACCGCCAGGTGATGTATAGGGTAGGTATGGGCGAGAGAGGTGAACTAAAATTCAAAGTCGCCCGTAGTTATGATTATGCTCGTCAGCAGTAATCAAGGGTCTTCCCATCTTTAATTTTACATGAACAGTTCTTCACCTGCTCTTTTTTGGTGTACTTTTAAAGAATTATAACTGCTCGAAAACCGGTGATTTAACGGATGGTGACAGCAGTGTTTTTACTGATTGCAAACTTCATCTTTCCCTTATGAAACATTTCATTGCTGTTATCGGCTGTTGCTGTTTATTTTTTGCGGCTGCTTCGCAGGAAAAAAATGATGTATCCAATAGTAACCGGGTAACCCTACCCAATGGCTGGAGTCTTTCACCCGCCGGAAGAAGTCTTCCACTGGGTGACCTTCCATTGAACATGGTTCTCAACCATGCAGGAAATCGTTTAGCAGTTGCCAACAATGGTCAAAGTATCCAGAGTATCCAGTTGATTGACCCGGTGAATGAGAAAGAACTCGACAGACTAGTGGTTAGCCGCAGTTGGTATGGCCTTGCATTCAGTGGTGATGATAAGACACTTTATGTCGGAGGGGGTCATGATAACCGTATTTTAGTCTATAGCACCGAGAATGACAAACTTCAATTGAAAGACAGTATTCAGTTGGATAAAAAATGGCCCAATCGCATCGGTCCCGCCGGCATGGCAATTGACGACACCCGAAAAATTTTATATGTTGTAACCCGCGATGACAAGCAGTTGTACCTGGTCGATCTAACTACCAGAGAAGTTACAGCCAAATATGCACTCGGAGGAGAAGCATATACCTGTGAGCTTTCACCCGACAATACTGAGTTGTACATCAGCTGCTGGGGATGTGACCGCATCTATGTTTTTGACACGGAAAGTCGGAAGATAGTTAACGAAATACCGGTGGGGGATAATCCCAATGAACTCTTGTTGAATAAAAAGGGAGATCTTTTACTGGTTGCCAATGCGAATGACAACTCAGTCTCCATCATCGATACCAAAGAGCGCCGTGTAATTGAGACCCTGCAAACAAGTCTATACCCTGATGCACCCAGTGGTTCCACTACCAATGGTATGGCCATGAGTAGGGATGAGAAAACACTTTTCATCGCCAATGCCGATAATAACTGTCTCGCTGTTTTCGATGTCAGTAAGAGAGGTCAAAGTAAGGGAAGGGGATTCATCCCTGTGGGCTGGTATCCAACTAAGGTGGTAGTTGCTAAGAAAAAAATATTTGTCACCAATGGGAAGGGTTTTAATTCTCTCGCCAATCCTTATGGCCCGAATCCTTTTGG
>JBJTJJ010000053.1:0-5106 GCA_046095445.1 Sediminibacterium sp. | reverse complement strand
GCAGGTGTTGATTGTAAATACTGCCAGTGATTGTGGATATACGCCCCAGTATGAAGAGTTGGAAGCCATACATCAGCAATATAAAGATTTGGTGATACTGGCTTTTCCGGCCAATGATTTCAAGGAACAGGAAAAAAAGGGGGATGCGGAGATAGAGCAGTTTTGCAAGATCAATTACGGAGTGACTTTTCCACTCATGTCTAAGGTAAGTGTAGTGAAAGGGCCGGAGCAGCATCCTGTGTTCAAGTGGTTGAGTGATACTGCACAGAATGGTTGGTGCAAGCGGGCACCTGTATGGAATTTCAGTAAATACCTGATCAATAAGGAGGGCGTACTTACCAATTATTTTGCACCTCAGGTGCAGCCAATGTCTCCCGAGTTCCAGGCGGCGCTACAATAATCCTTAATAATTATTTGCCTACACCGGGCACTTCTCATGGTAATTGATCAACTCAATAGGTGCTCTTTCAAAGGTATAGCCATCATAAGTCTTGTGCACTTCCTGCAACACTTCTACAATTTCTTCCTCCGTCATTAAAGTAACCAGCTTCTGACGAAACTCTTTGATGTTGGGTAATCCCTTCAGGTAGTTGGCATAATGCCTCCTCATCTCAAAAATGCCTACCATCGGGCCCTTCCACTCCAGCGACTTGCGCAGGTGCTTGCGGCAAACTTCTATCCGTTCTTCTAAAGTAGGGGGAGCCAATAGCTCTCCTGTCTGTAAATAATGTTTGATCTCCCTAAAGATCCAGGGATAACCAATCGCTGCCCTGCCAATCATAATACCATCTACGCCATACCGGTTTTTATATTCAGCAGCTTTTTGCGGACTATCAATATCCCCGTTACCAAAAATGGGAATGTGTATGCGGGGATTGTTTTTTACTTTGGCGATCAGCGTCCAGTCTGCCTCACCCTTGTACATCTGCGCTCGTGTTCTGCCATGAATTGCCAACCCTTTGATGCCCACATCCTGCAGTCGCTCGGCTACCTCTTCAATGTTCTTGCTTTGTTCATCCCAACCCAACCGGGTTTTCACTGTTACCGGCAACTTCGTGCTATTGACCACTGCTTTAGTAAGCGATACCATTAACTCCAGGTCTTTTAATACGCCTGCGCCGGCACCTTTGGTAACAACTTTCTTAACCGGACAACCAAAGTTGATATCGAGTAGATCCGGATGAACCGTTTCAACAATGGCCGCACTCAATGCCATGGCTTCCTCATCTCCCCCAAAAATCTGAATGCCTACAGGTCGCTCTTCTTCGAATATGTCGAGTTTCTGCCTGCTTTTGATGGCATTGCGAATCAATCCCTCACTGCTGATGAATTCCGTGTACATCAGATCGGCACCATTGTCTTTGCAAACAGCACGGAATGGCGGATCACTCACATCTTCCATGGGTGCCAGCAGCAAGGGAAATTCGGGTAGTTGTATGGAGTCGATTTTTACCATCTATGTTAATCGGGCCGGCTGAAATAACATTCTTATCTTTCAGCCAGATTTGCAAAGGTACAATTCCGGCGATTAACCTATGATGCCTTCCAATCCTTTATTCCATCTTTACCCTACCCAGCTCTCGCTGTTACTGGCTATTACAGGAATTTGTTTCATGGTAAGTGGTGCCGCCATGGTATTCTTGGGGCAACTTGTCTTTCATGTACCCATGGATCAACTGGCCAACGAAATGATGAAAGCGGAGAATGCCAATATGTCAAGGGTACTGAATACGATTATCTCCATTCTTTCCTTCGGTCTTCCTCCCCTCATTTTTGCCAAAATACTGGGCAATCAACCATTGCGCCGGCTTGGATTTAACTCCTCTTTGAACATATCACAGATTGGATGGGTAATATTGATTGCACTGGCCTCTATCGGACTTTCCGGGGCATTGGCAGAGTTGAACCAACTGCTTCCTATGCCCAAAGACTGGCAGCAGAAAGCAAAAGAATTAGAGGAAAGCTATGAAAAAACAGTGATGGCTATGGCGCATATGCCCCGCATCATTGATTTTATCCTCGCCCTTTTAACAGTGGCAGTTGCACCTGCTATTTTAGAAGAACTCTTGTTCCGCGCCGGCCTTCAGCCCATATTCATGGGAATCACCCGAAGTCCGTTTTGGGGCATTTTGATTACCTCCTTGCTTTTTAGTGCCATACATTTTTCCATCTATGGCTTTATTTCTCGTGTGGGGCTGGGTGTTTTGTTGGGACTGGTCTACTATTATGGAAGGAATATCTGGTTGTCTATATTATTTCATTTCGTCAACAATGCAGTGATAGTTGTGGCATTGTTTTGGGCGGGTCGAAATGGCAAGCCTGCTACTGAGGTTATCAATGAAAAGGTTCCCTGGATTTTAGGATTGGTCTCTTTTATAGCGATTATTTTCTTGTTCCGCCTTTTTATCAAAGCCAGCAGTCCCTACTGGAAGGAGTCACCCGAATTGTTTACACTCAACAATGAGCAGGATGTCTGAACAATGGGTACGAGTATATGAGACACAAAATCTTACAGAGGCCTCTATTTTGAAGGGCTTGCTGGAAGAAAACGGATTGCCGGTGCAATTGTTGAATAAGCAAGACAGCGCCTACTTGCTGGGCACTGCTGAAATATATGTTCCCAAGAAAATGTTGCCGGCTGCCGAACTTATAATTGATGGGAACCGATTGAACTGAACAAGAACCTGTAACGTATGCCATTACAAGTTGCCGTTTTAAAAACCCGTGCCATCACTGCTGTTTTCTTTGTAGTGATCATGCTGACAGGATTGCTTTGGAATCAATGGAGCTATTGGTTGTTGTTCACCGTTATTCATTTTGGATGTTGGTATGAATACAAGCAATTGATATTGAAAATAGATCCGAGTTATGAGCAAATGAATAGCATTCATCACAACAGTATTCAGCTTGCGGGATTTGGTTTGATGTTGAGTGGAGGTATGGATACCTTCCAAATTGGGGAATTGATCTTACCGGATCTGGGAAATTATATACTGGTGGCTTTTTTGCTATTATTCATGATGAATGAGGTCCTTAGAAATAAAAGCAATAGCTATCGGTTTCCGGTTTACGCCCTCTGCGGATTGCTTTATATTTCGTTGGCTTCCTATTGTATGATGATGTTGTTCGGCAATATTCGTCACCGGGTATTTCCGGCTCAACCGGACATTGCCATGCCGCTGCTTGTTATTGCCACTATTTGGGTAAACGATACTATGGCCTACCTGGTTGGATCTCTGATTGGCAAAACACCCCTTTCTTCGGTTTCCCCCAAAAAAACAGTCGAAGGAACTTTGGGTGGATTTGTTTTAGCGGTACTTGTTGTCACTTTTACGGCCACGTATTTTTTTGATTTACCGCGCATTCCGGTGCTGATATTGTCTTGTCTGACAGCACTGGCAGGAACCTGGGGTGACTTGCTGGAAAGTAAGCTGAAGCGCATGGCCGGAGTGAAAGATAGCGGACAAATCATGCCAGGTCATGGGGGCTTTCTCGACCGATTTGATTCTTTGCTGATAGCTGCTATTGTGGTAGGACTGGTTTTCAGTCTGCGGTATAGTGCTTGAACAGAACCGGGTTGGAAGAATTTTATTCATCAATCCCGATTATCTTTGCCCCTCAATTATTGACCATGACTATACACCGGGAAGGGTACCAATCGATAGCTATAGCGGCACTTGTGTTTGGATTGTTCAACCTGACCAGTTTTTCACTGTTGAGTGATGCATATCCTACTGTTGCTATTGTATTGTTTCTGCTTACACTGGGGGTCTTTCTTTTTCTGGTATCTTTTTTCCGGATTCCCAACCGGGTACTGACCATCAATGGCAATCAGATTATTTGTCCGGCAGACGGAAAAGTAGTGGTCATAGAGGAAGTAACCGAGGTAGAATATTTTAAGGACAAGCGCATTCAGGTAAGCATTTTCATGAGTCCGGCTAATGTGCATGTCAACCGCAATCCGGTTTCAGGGGAGGTTATCTATAATCAATATCATCCCGGAAAGTACCTGGTTGCCTGGGACCCGAAATCATCGACTGATAATGAAAGATGGACAGTAGTAACCCGCCATTCCCTTGGAGAGATCTTATATAAGCAGATTGCCGGGGCCCTTGCCCGTCGGATCTGCAATTATACCCCTGCGGGTACCCAAGTAATTCAGGGGGAGGAATTCGGATTCATCAAATTTGGCAGCCGGGTGGATGTTTTGCTCCCAGTTGGAACCAAGGTTCAGGTAGCATTGAATCAGGTGGTACAGGGTGGGGTGACAGTTTTAGCTAGCTGGTAATCAAAGCTTTAACATTCCTGTTATATAAAATAGCAAAAAATTCATATCTTTACTCAACAAATTAAAACAATATAATATGAAAAAAGTTTTGGTTTTAGCTACTGCTGCCTTTTTACTGGGTACAACTGTAACTAACGCTTGCGAGGGTAAAAAATGCGGAGATAAAAAAGAGTGTGCTAAGAAAGAATGTTGCAAAAAAGGCGACAAGAAAGCTGCTACTACTGCTCCCAAGACAGTAAAGAAAGCGTAATTCCGTTTGCTGAAAAATCTTTAATCCTCTTCTTTCGGAAGGGGATTTTTTGTGTCCCATCTTTACATCATAACAATTGCTCCAGCTCCTGTAGATGTGTTACTGTGAAGGTGGGTTGAACACTTGTTGTGAGTCCGGTATGATTAACAAGTATTGTATCCATGCCGGCGTTGATGCCTCCCTGGATATCTGCCTCAGGATTGTCACCAATCATAATGCTTTCTTCCCTTTTTGCACCCGCTTCTTGCAGGGCATGGTCAAAAATTTCTCTTTGAGGTTTCAAGCTGTTGCTGGCTTCCGAAGTGGTTACTACCTGAAAGAAAGAGCTCAGGTTGGCATTTTTTAGTTTATTGTGCTGCACTTCCTCAAAGCCATTGGTTACCAGGTGCAGGGCGTAATTTTTGTTGGTCAGGTACTGTAATATTTCCCGCGTATGCGGAAATAGGTTGTTCTTGGTAGGTAGGATGTGCAAAAATTCTACTGCCATTTTTCTTGCCAGCGATTCATCCGCCAGTTTATGATCTACAAGTGCGAGCCACATTCTTTTCCAGCGCAGTTCATCTTGTTT
>JBJTJJ010000052.1:0-2081 GCA_046095445.1 Sediminibacterium sp. | reverse complement strand
ATTCAAAAGTATCACCCTGCGTTCTGTCATCATCAAAGTGTTGGCACTCCTGCTTCTACTGGTTCTTGTGAAAACAAAAGCAGACAGGATTGAATACCTCTTCGTTATCGTTTTCTCCATTTTGGGCAACCAATTGCTCAGTCTGGTGATGTGCTTCCGAAGAACACGATTTACCTTGAAAGGAATTCAGTTGAGCCGCCATTTTCAACCCCTTTTCTACCTTTTTTCCACCACCCTGGCTGCCAGCATTTACACCATGCTGGATACCGTGTTATTGGGCTTCTTGTCCGATGACCAGTCCGTCGGTCTCTACGCAGCAGCGATTAAACTGGTCAAACTCACCATCCCCATCGTAACCGCCATGGGTGTGATTCTTATCCCCCTTATCACCAGACATTTCCACCAAAACAACCAGCAGGAACTTCGCGCCCTGCTGGACCAGTCCTTTCGATTCCTGATGTTTTTTTCCATACCTGTATGTGCCGGACTCACCCTATTGGCACCTGAATGTATTTTCTTGTTTTCCGGACATGAATTTGCGGAAGCAGTTCCCGTCATGCGCATTGTGGCCTGGTTACCCTTGTTGATAGGACTCGGACATTTTTATTGTTTTCAGATTTTACTGCCTGCAGGAAAAACACAAAAAATATTTTACGCTGTACTTGCCGGGGCTGTTACCTGTTTATTGCTGAACTGGCTACTCGTTCCATCATTAAAATCTGTTGGTGCGGCCATAGCCAATATAGCCACAGAAGCCATTGTTACCCTATTGTATATTTATTTCATGCGCCAGTTTTTCACAGCGGGAAGTCCCTGGAAATATGGATTACATGCTATCACCGGCAGCTTGACTTTCATCCCCATTATTCTGCTGCTACGGAGTTGGCATCTTCCTGTACCTGTGCTGGTATTATTGGCTACAATCTGCTGCGCCCTCAGTTTCTTCGCAGTACAATGGTGGGTATTTAAAAATTTTTTTTTACTCGATTTCGTACAACCACTGAAAGATTGGATGCTGCGAAAGAAAAATATGCTGCCGGATGAATACTAATTCAAGCACACCCCTGGCAGTAGTGCTCGCAACCTGCAATGGAGCCAGGTACCTGGAGCAACAGATGCAATCTCTTTTGCAACAAACACGTCAACCTGACCTGATCTTAATTTTCGACGATGCCTCCGATGATGCCACTCCACAACTGCTCGAAAAATATGCTTCCCTGCCTAATGTAAAGGTTTCAAAAAACGAGAAGAGAATTGGAGCCAATGAAAATTTCAAGCAAGCGGTTGCAGCAGTTCCGGATGGCTATGACATCGCTTTTTGTGACCAGGATGATTACTGGCTGCCCGAAAAACTGGAACGTTCCGTTGAATTACTGCATGCACTCAATGCCGCACCCCAGCAGCCCGCCCTCATCTATTCAGATCTAATCCTCATGGATGAACAGGACCAAATGATCAATGCATCAGTTCACCAACAAAGAGGACAACACCGTTATCAGCACGTATGGGATACATTTTTGTATGGCAACATGGTATCAGGTTGTACCATCGTGATGAACTCCGCCATGAAGCAGGTCATGGCAGCAATGCCTCCCACAGAAGAGTTTATTTATGATGCCTGGCTGGCTATGGTTGGATTTAGCTTTGGAAAAATTGACTGCCTGTCCCAACCTCTCATCAGGTACAGACAACACAGCAGCAACCTGACCTTTGCCCATCACCGTGCCGACCATCGCTGGGGAAGATGGATAAAACACCTGACGCAATTATTTAATCATTCTGATTTTTTACAGGAAGAGATCGCACTCGCGAAAGCATTTCAAAACGCCTTCCGGCATCAATTGTCAACAGAACAAGCAGCATCACTTCGGCAATTGATCCAACTCGAACAAGCACCCCACTGGAAGAAAAAAATGGCCTTTGAAAAAAGTTTTAAGTCCTACTGGTTGAATCGATTTTCCTGAAACCAACTGCAACGGATGAATGCAGGGTAAATGTTTATCTTGCAAATGAGATGAAAAAAACAGCTGTCATACTGGTGAACTGGAACAGTTATGCCCTCACGAGGGACTGTATCCTGT
>JBJTJJ010000051.1:0-1427 GCA_046095445.1 Sediminibacterium sp. | reverse complement strand
AAAATGAGGGGCTATTATGAAGGTCGCTTCCGCGATAAAAACCAAATGTTCATTCAGGGAGAAATAAGGTATCCTATTTACAAATTTATTCAGGGTGTTTGCTTTGCAGGTGCCGGATCAGTTGCTCCCAGCTTACAAGATTATTCAATCCAGCAACTCAAATATTCAGCCGGGGCAGGATTAAGACTGATGCTGAGTAAAAAAGAAAAACTCAGTTTGCGCATAGATTATGGAATAGGAATGGGAAGGAACCGTGGAATCTACCTTCAATTAGGAGAAGCATTTTGATGCTTCGAAAGTCCAGAGACAAGCACACGTGCCAGTAAATACAGGAACCAGGTAAATAATAGGGCACCTAGTACATCAATCGTATAATGTATGTGTTGTACGAGTACTAAAATGGCAACAATTGTGGCACCTGCAAAAGCCATCCACTTTTCTTTTTTTCCCGGCAATATCAATCCAATCATGATTTGAGTAGAAGTGTGTCCGGAAAAGAAAAGATCCCTCGTGATAAATGAATGTTCTTCCCCATAAAAATAATTACTGATGGGATCTTTTAATTCAATCAGACCAGGCGGAGGTTCCAATGGCAGTAAAAGAATGGTAACCATTCTCGTGAGAAAGATCAAATTGATTGCAATGATTCCAATAACTGCTATCGAAGGTTGTTGTATCATTCTGATCAGAAACCAAAGTGAAACCAACCAAATGATAGCAAATGTTATGGGAGAAAAATCCATGGCAGGTATAGCATCCAACACCGGATCGGGCATTTGATAGCCCTTTCTACTTTCAATAAAACTAAAAAAATAGGGGAAAGCGATCAGTATTGCAATGAATACAAACACTGCAACAAGCAGGCGTGTAGAAAAACCCGGAACTGCCCAGGCAATACGCCATCTACTTACAATATCAGGTGCCTGAATAGGTTGCAATGTGGAAAATTTGGACTGCAAAAATACGCAATTCGAGTGGAGTCATTAATAATGCCAGCGAACAAATGCTTCCATGGCAGCATATTGAGTCATTCCCAGTGCCGCATATAAACGGGCAGTATTCGCGTTCCTGTCCTCAGCTCTTTGCCAGAATTCCCGGCTGTCAGAACCCTGGAAGGGAACCATGTCCTTCTGACTCTGATGTATGAATATGCCAAAACGTTTTTTCATCACTTGATCAGGACTCATAGGGATAGCCATCTCAATTTCTGCAATATCCCATTCTTGCCAGGCACCTTTGTACAGCCATACCCAACAATCCTTGATCCAGGGTTCCCCGGCAGCTTTCAGCCGTCGCAGACTCTCAAAAACTACTTCCAGACAAACTTTGTGGGTACCATGCGGATCTGCCAGATCACCGGCACAATAGATTTGATGTGGTTGAATCGAACGCAGCAATTCCATTGTGAGTCGGATATCTTCCTCACC
>JBJTJJ010000050.1:0-1494 GCA_046095445.1 Sediminibacterium sp. | reverse complement strand
AAACTAAGTTGGGAGAAAAATCACTTCAGTTGATGCGGGTGGAAAATGGAATTCGGGATGCAGCAAGTGGCACCCTATGGAATTGGGATGGGGTTGGCGTCAGTGGGCCGTTGCAAGCATCTTCTTTACAGCGTATTCCCTGTTACCAGGAATACCTGCACTCGTGGGAATTTTTTCATCCTCGCAGCAAAAGATATTCTCAAAAAGATATGAGCAGACATTCAAAATAATTAGCTACTGGAAGGTGCTCAATTCTTCATTTGATCAACACACTGAATGGCAGTTCTTTCCAATTGTGAAAGAAACCATGGTAAAACAAAAGGTGTGCGCTGAAAGAAAAATATAGTGATGAGCTTTCTTTTCCTGTCAACCATATAGGCAGTATTGAAAGCACCTCCCCAGAAAAAACTACCTTCTGATGCACCATTCGTTCTTTGTCCCGCCTTCGTAGTCAATCCCACACCCAATCCAAAATTGTTGACTGATGGTGTTCCGCCGAAAATAAATGTTTTATTACCCAATTGATTGGTCCAAAACTGTTCAAGTATTTCCTTACCAATAATCCTCTTGCCCGAATACTCGCCTTCCTGTAAAAGACAAAGAAGAAAATTTCCCAAATCAGAAACCGTAGATACCAGTCCCCCAATCGCTGAATAATACTTGCTATTGTCCAGCAAAGGATAATCTATATTGAAGAGAGGTGTGGAAAATTCCTCCAGTTGGTTTTGTGCATTCCTAAATGCCATCTTAACCAATCGGGCGGACTTATTTTCCGGCAGATAAAAGTAAGTATCCTTCATGCCCAGAGGCCTGAAAATATTTTTTCTCAAATAAGTATCTAAAGACACACCTGATACTAGTTCAATCAGTCTTCCCAAAACATTGGTGCTTAATCCATAACTGAATCGTTCACCCGGCTGGTGCATGAGAGGCATGGCAGCAATTTGTTCCACTTCTTCAGCCAAAGTTGCAAACTTAGGTGAGAGAGAATTACTCAATCCATATCGTGCATATAGCGTCCGTTGCTTAGGATATTCATCGGCAGAGGCTATGCCGGACTGGTGAGAAAGTAAATCCCGGATGGTAATGGAGCGTTTTCTTTGTACCAAATTAAAGGTATCAGCCTTTCCCTGAATAACTTGCTGATTGGCAAAAGCGGGAATGTATTTTTCTATAGCATCATCTAGTCCGGCCAATCCTTTTTCCACCAATTGCAAAACTGCGACTGATACAATTATTTTGGTATTAGAGGCAATCCGAAATATTGAATTTTCCCTCATGGAAATAGTTCGCCCTGGGTCTGCCCATCCGTATGCCTTCCTTACAATTACCTGATTTTGATGATAAATATATGCTACACCCCCTGAAATTTGTTGTTGAGCTATCTGTTGTTCAATCAATGAGTCTATAAGCAGACAGGACTGTGATCGAACTGTTGAGTTGATCAACAAAACAGCCAAGATTGAGAAGCCTAATTTTTTTATCGACATGAAA
>JBJTJJ010000049.1:0-4104 GCA_046095445.1 Sediminibacterium sp. | reverse complement strand
CTTCTTAAAAATTAAACAAAAGGCCATGTCAACGTTAGAATTCAACCGTCTCCTGCTGAACAATGCCGAGTTTCTGAAGCCATTTGCACAAACATTGACGCATGATCATGAAGCTGCAAAAGATCTTTATCAGGAAACTCTCTTCAGGGCGCTGGCGAATAAAGACAAATACAATGTTGGCACCAACATCAAGGCATGGCTCTATACTATCATGCGGAATATTTTTATCAATAATTACCGCAGAAAGGCCAAGCAAAATACCATCTTCGATCATACTCCCAATGACTTCTTGTTGAATGCACAACAGGGAACAGTAGTGAATGAAGCGGTAGCCACTATTAATTTGAAAGAAGTACAACAGGCCATCTGCGAATTACCGGAAATCTTCCGCAACCCCTTCCTCCTGTATTTTGATGGGTACAAATACCATGAGATTGCTGATATGTTACAGGAACCACTTGGAACAATTAAAAGTCGTATCCATTTTGCGCGTAAATTGCTGAAGGCGCAAATTACCCGTCACTAAAACAGATTCATTTCCCGCTCTTGCAAAAAAAAGCCATCATAATCGGAAGTGGTTTCGCGGGACTGTCAGCTGCCAGTTTCATGGCGAAGTCCGGCTGGAAAGTTACCGTTTTGGAAAAGCACGACATTCCGGGCGGCAGAGCAAGAAAATTAGAACTTTCAGGATTCACTTTCGATAGAGGTCCCAGTTGGTATTGGATGCCGGATGTCTTTGATCGATATTTTCATCTCTTTGGCAAAAAAGTTAGTGACTACTACGATTTAAAACGCCTTGATCCATCGTATCGCGTATACTGGCCGGAGGGGCATTGGGATATTCCCGCCGGACGGAAGTCGCTGCAGGATTTTTTTGAGTCCATCGAACCCGGTGCTGCAGAACAATTAAGTAAGTTCTTATCAGAAGCAGCCTATAAATACCAGGTAGGTATACATAAACTGGTACATAAGCCAGGACAATCAATCACGGAATTCATCGATATTGATTTGATCAAAGGTCTTTTCCGATTAGATGTTTTTCAGTCCATGAAAACGCATGTAGCCAGGTTCTTCAAAGATCCCCGGTTACGCGAACTGATGGAATTTCCTGTACTTTTTCTCGGTGCCTTACCGGAAAAAACGCCTGCCCTCTATAGTTTGATGAATTATGCGGACATGGAAGGAGGAACCTGGTTTCCTGCCAAAGGCATGTACCAAATTGTACAGGGCATGTACGACCTTGCAGTAGAGTTGGGTGTTGAGTTTCATTTCGGTCAGGAAGTAACTGCCATCGATGTTCATCAAGGAATAGCTTCTGCTGTCTATACCGGAGGAAAACCGGGAGAAACATCTGCCAACAGGCATACTGCAGATGTTATCATAGGCGGAGCAGATTACCACCATATTGAAACCGACCTCTTGCCTGCCTCTTATCGATCCTATTCTTCTGACTATTGGGATAAGCGAGTGATGGCTCCGGGTTGCCTCTTGTATTATGTAGGACTCAATAAAAAACTAGGTCCAGTTCCACATCACTCTTTGTTCTTCGATACTTCTTTTGAAGTGCATGGAAAAGAAATCTATACAACTTCCGAATGGCCGTCAGATCCCTTGTTCTATTTGAATGTTACCTCAGTAACTGATCCATCAACTGCCCCGCCAGGTGGAGAAAACCTATTCATACTTATTCCGGTAGCGGCTGGATTAACCGATGATACCCCCGAACTCAGGGAGCATTATTTTCAGCAGGTAATGGATCGTCTCGAAAAACGCTTTAATCAATCGATTCGCGATGCCATCGTTGTGAAGCAGTCAGTCGCCCCTCGGGACTTCATTTCAGACTACCATTCATTCAAAGGAAATGCTTACGGGTTAGCGAACACTTTGCTACAAACAGCTGTTTTAAAACCTTCTATGCGGAGTAAGAAAGTGAAGAATTTGTTCTATACCGGACAGCTAACTGTGCCGGGGCCGGGAGTGCCCCCTAGTCTGATAAGTGGGGAAGTAGTAGCGAAAGAAGTTAATAAGCTATTTAATTGATGATCAGAGTTATAGAAGCTATTTTGGTGCATAGAACAATGATAATCAGGGCATCTCAAAAAAAATGATTAAATTACTTGTCTAATTTTTGTCAGAATGGAACGCTTATTTCTTCAACTTAGCGAAGCTGCCAGTAAACTGACTACGGAGTTATACAGCACCAGTTTCTCTTCAGCCATCAAGATTTTGCACAAAGATCTGCGTGCCCCCATCTTTAATATATATGGTTTTGTTCGGTTGGCAGATGAAATAGTAGATTCTTTTCACCAACACGACAAGGCCTATCTTTTAGCCGATTTCAAAAGACAAACCTATGATGCCATTGAAAGAGGGATAAGCTTAAATCCCATCTTGCACAGCTTTCAATTAACAGTTAACCGGTATCAAATTGATCATGCCTTGATTGAGGCTTTCTTTCATAGCATGGAAATGGACCTTAACAGAGTGAGTTATGACCGGGAAGGATATGAAGAATATATTTATGGAAGTGCAGAGGTAGTAGGACTCATGTGTCTCTTCATTTTTTGTGACGGTAACAGAGAGCAGTATGAAGCGCTCAAAGGGTATGCCCGCAGTTTGGGAGCGGCTTTCCAGAAAGTTAATTTTCTACGCGACCTCAAAGCTGATTATGTGGGGATGGAGCGTATTTATTTCCCCGGTTGTGATTTTAATAATTTTTCACAGCGAGATAAAGAAATCATTGAAGAAGATATTCAACGTGATTTCGATCACGCTTATCAGGGAATTCTGGCCTTACCTTCCAAAGCTCGTTTTGGGGTATATGTAGCTTACAAATACTACCTATCACTGTTTAAAAAAATTAAAAAAGTTCCCCCTCAAAATATTTTACAATACCGCATCCG
This sequence comes from Sediminibacterium sp., assembly GCA_046095445.1. GTDB lineage: Bacteria > Bacteroidota > Bacteroidia > Chitinophagales > Chitinophagaceae > Sediminibacterium. The sequence goes on along the minus strand of JBJTJJ010000049.1, from coordinate 1,201 downwards.
CATCCCTGATTATGGAAAGATGTTGATTTTGGCTAAAGCCGGAATTCGCAGTCAGTTGAATTTATTATAATCAATAGTCTCTATGGAGCAACTTATACTGGTAAATGAATTAGATGAAATGGTGGGCACCATGGAAAAAATGGAAGCCCATCAAAAAGCTATGCTCCACAGGGCTTTTAGCATCTTCATTTTCAATTCCAAAGGGGAATTGCTTTTACAGCAAAGAGCAGAACAAAAATATCATTGTGGTGGATTATGGACCAATACCTGTTGCAGCCATCCACGTCCGGAGGAAGAAACCTCAGCTGCTGCATTGCGACGCTTGCAGGAAGAGATGGGCTTCACCACATCTCTGAAAAAAGTTTTTGACTTTGTTTATAAGGCACCTTTTTCCAATGGATTAACCGAGTATGAATTCGATCATGTTTTTTTTGGTCAATATGATGGGGAACTTCAACCCAATCCACGCGAAGTGGCGGCAGTACGTTACCTTAAGGTGGATACCATAGAAGCTATGATGGAAGAAGAGCCCAAGCTCTTCACACCCTGGTTTCATATTGCGTTTCCTAAAATGATGGATTGGTTAAGTTGGCAGCAAGTAGCATGAATCCGAATAACTCTTTGAATGCTGCTCGAACCGCTATTGTTATCGGCGCGGGAGTTGCGGGATTGGCCACTTCCATCCGATTGGCTTGCCAGGGTTATCAGGTGCAGGTATTCGAGAAGAATGCTTTTCCCGGTGGGAAACTTCATCATTTTGAACAGGATGGTTTTCATTTTGATGCCGGTCCGAGTTTGTTTACCCGCCCCCAATTAATAGAAGAATTATTTACACTAGCCGGTGAGCCCATTGAAAAATATTTCTCTTATGAGCGCCTACCGGTTTCCTGTCATTATTTTTATGAAGATGGCACCCAACTCAATGCCTACGCTGATCGACATCTTTTGGCAAGAGAACTAGCTGACAAGCATGGAGAAAGGGAAGAGACAGTAATTGACTATTTAAACAATGCTGCCGATCTATTCGACAAAGTGGGCAATATTTTTCTGGAACATTCCTTACACGACGGATCGGTTTTTCGCGAAGCATCTGTTAGTTCGGCGATACGTGCTACCCGCTTGCAACATCTGTTTAGTTCCATGCACAGGCTCAATGCCAACACTTTCAGTAATCCCAAGACAACACAATTATTTGATCGCT
>JBJTJJ010000048.1:0-3456 GCA_046095445.1 Sediminibacterium sp. | reverse complement strand
ATGATGAATATCGAAAGGTTATTCATATAATATATATTTACTATTTGTTCAAAGTTTTCGGGTCTATTTTTTGGAAATGTTAAAAAAACATCGGAATTTTTTAACATTCAAAACCCCAAAAACGCATTTTTATGGAATTAGTACCTCTCTTGATTCAACTTGCCTCCGGAGCTGTTGGAGGAAACCTGGCCGGTAAATTACTGCCAAAGAATTCACTGGGAACAATCGGCAATTCTATTTCCGGAATCGCCGGTGGTGCATTAGGCGGTCAATTGTTAGGTATGCTCGGCATGGGTGGTGATGCTGCTGCTTCAGCAACCGACATTGGTGGCATTGTTCAGAACCTCGCCGGTGGCGGTGCAGGTGGTGGCGCTTTGATGGCCATTGTTGGAATCGTAAAGGGTATGTTGAAAAAATAAGGATACCCCCGTATCCCGTTCATTAACGGGTGCTTGCCAAAAGCGGTTGCAGGAAGTTGAACAACTTATCCGGCAGCCGCTTTTCTTTTTCCTCCTCAGGGAAGAATATCAGCAGGTGTATCTATCCGGGCTCCGGCTAATTTTTTACGTACGGTGGCTCCGTCCATCAGGAAATAGGTGGGTACCACCCGCGCTGCAGTTTTAATAACAGTAGCATCTCCTTTGATAATCGTGTGTCCGCTAAAAATATTGGTTGCCTCACTGGCATCAGCCGTAACAAGTAGTACAGGAATACCTTTTTGCAACGCAGCAGTCCTTACCTGTTCATACTTCTCCTTCCATTGTGCCGCATCCCGACAGTTTTGTGCAAATACGAGCAGGTAGGTTCCGTTGGTATTCAGCAGCGCAGTGGTAGTATCCGTTCCACCTAATGTTTGTAAACTAAAATCTTTGATGGCGGCTTCTAAACCATTGCCCTTTTTTACCAAACGGTCTGTTCTTTCCACAAACTGATATGTTGAATCGAAATCATCGGGAAAATGATCTGCATCAAAGGTAACTTTCTTCCCCTGGTGCAAATAAGTAAAGTCAATAGCGAAGCTATCGGGAATGGCACCCGCAGGCGTTTTCATTTTCTCCAGTAAATTATTACCCTGGCGATACGGCAGACAATCTACAAAAGGATTATTTTTCAAAACATAGGCCTGTGCTGCAGCAGTTCCCACTACCGCGATGGTCAGCAACAACATCGATATTCGGGTAGAGAAGAGTGGTTGTATGCTGCGGAGTGAAAACCTAATGATCACAATCATTACCCACAAGACCAGGTCCTTGATAAAGGATTGTGTCGGCGTTAATGGAAGACAATCACCAAAGCAACCGCATGTTTTTATTTTTCCTGAAAACAGCGCATAGCCGGTTAAAAAGGTGAAGAAGATGATAAGCAGCAACAGCAATGCAGAAAACCATTTCATCTGCCAGCCGATGATGAGTGCCACCCCTGCCAACACCTCAAAAATATTCATCAGCAGCGATAAGCCGAGCGTATAGGGATTCATGAAATGCATGCCCCATACTTCAAAAAACTCCTGCATTTTGTAGCTGAGTCCAAGTGGATCATTGGCTTTGATCAGGCCGGAAAAAATAAACAGCAATCCTACAGTCCATCTGATCAGGGTAATGAATGTTTTCATAGCGCCGGGTGTTTTCCTTCGTCAATTAATATCAATGCAAAAACAGCGTAGTTAATGATATCCGTAAAATTAGCATCAATTCCCTCGCTGATGAGTGTCTTGCCATCGTTGAGCAATATTTGTTTGATGCGCAGTAGTTTCATGAGAATCAGGTCGGCAAAACTTTGCTGGCTCATATCCCGCCATGCCTCACCATAATCGTGGTTCTTGTTCATCATGGTATCTTTTGCCACAGCCACTTGTTGAGCATACATTTCTTCCACCTGGTTAAGTCCCAATTCCTCGACCTGCGGTTCTCCCAACTGCAACTGCATCAGTCCGATCAGTGCGTAATTTATGATACCCTTGAATTCTGAGGGGATATCATCTTCTACTTTTTGTGTGGGAAGGTCTTGCAAATTACGGATCCGCAATGCCTTGATGAATATTTGGTCCACCACAGAGATGATGCGCAAAACCCGCCAGGCAGTGCCATAATCTTTTGTCTTTTTCAAGAAGATTTGCCGGCAACCGGCGATGGCCTCATCATATTGATGGTTGGTGTTCTTCATTTTCGATTTACTTTTATGGTCCAGGACCCACGAAATGATAGTGCAAGATAATAGAATACCTTTTACTTTTTCACTCAACCTGCGGGGTAGATTACTCACAAGTTCTACTCCACTCGTGATGGGTATTGTGAATGTAACACCCGACTCATTTTATGCCGGTAGTCGCGTTCAAAGCATGGATGCTGCGCTGCAGCGTTGTGGGGAATTATTGGAGCAGGGGGCTGACCTGCTGGATGTCGGTGGTGTGAGTACTCGTCCGGGCAGCGAGTCCGTTTCAGAACAGGAAGAAATGGAGCGGGTGATACCGCTGGTAGAAGCCATCATGGTTCGTTTTCCGGCAGCCGTTCTTTCAGTGGACACCTTCCGACCGGAGGTCGCCCAAAAAGCAGTTACAGCCGGTGCTTCCATCATCAATGATATCAGTGGTGGCAGGTGGCATCCCGAAATGCTGGATACCATTGCTGCCTTGCAGGTGCCCTATGTGCTGATGCACAGTACCGGTAACTGGAATGACCTGCATGCCATCCCACCTAACAGAAAAGTGGTTGAGGATGTGTATGATTATTTCACGGAAAGAATGAATGCCTGTCGCCGGGCCGGTATTCATGATGTTATATTGGATCCTGGGATTGGTTTTGGGAAAACCATTCCGGACAATTTTAAACTGCTGAAACATTTCTCGGTATTCACCCATTGGGGGAAACCCTTGCTACTGGCGATTTCCAGAAAGTCAATGATCTATAAAACCCTGGGCACAACACCCGAAGCCGCCTTGAATGGAACCAGCATTTTGCATACTGCCGGACTACTACAAGGTGCGTCTATTCTTCGGGTACATGATCCGGCGGCTGCGCGGGAAGCCATTCAGCTGACGCAATTATTACAATAAAAAAAGGCACTGCTGTTGCAATACCTTTTCTGTACTATTTTACTAAAATATACTACTTCCTCTGAGGTTGTTGTCCCTGCGGAGCACCGGGCATTGGAGCCGGAGCAGGGGGTGCCTGCAGTGAAACATCTGCTACTTCCACATCAAAAATCAAATTTGTATAGGCGGGAATCGCAGGTGGTTGTCCGGTAATACCATAGGCCTGCAAAGCGGGTATCAATATCTTTCCTTTGCCACCCTTACCAAACTGTGCCAATCCTGATTCCAATCCAGGGATGATTCCACCGGAACCGATTTGAAACACCAATGGCTCTTTGTTTTGTGCATTTGGTCCCATATTGGAATCAAATACTTTTCCATCAGTGAAATAACCTTTGTAAAAAACACGAACAGTCTTGCCCATG
>JBJTJJ010000047.1:0-3271 GCA_046095445.1 Sediminibacterium sp. | reverse complement strand
CGAAAAGGAGCGGGTAATACTGTTACAGCTATTAGACATGGCAGTACCTGTAAAGAAGCTGACGATAGGTACATTAGAAGGTGTCGTAGTAGTAAATGCTGGAATATAGCCCGTTCCTGTAGTTGAAACTAATCCAATGTCGGGATTACTGTTTGTCCAACTATAAATTGTGTTAGCAACATTTGAACCGGTAAAAATTATAGAGGAGATTTGCACACCACTACAAACCACCTGATCAGGAATTGGATCAAGTCCGACAAATGGATTAACCTGAATACTAAATTGTGTAGGAATACCAAAACATGTATTAGAAACCGGAGTTACTGTTACAAGGCCTGTTATTGGAATGTTACTGGTATTTGCAGCGGTAAAGGATAGGACACTTCCTGTACCGGAACCTATAATTCCTATACTCGTATTTGTATTTGTCCAGTTAAAAGTAGTATTTGCTACAGAAGACCCACCGAAGGTTTGATTAATAGGTGACCCTGTACAAACAACGCGATCTGAAATTGTTGCAATGGTAGGCGTCGGATTTACCCTTAAGGTAAAAGATCTGCTTGTTCCACTGCAGCCATTGCTGAAAGGAACAACTATGAATAGGGAACTGATGGGTACATTGTATGTATTGGTAGCACTAAAGGCGGGTATGTCTCCTGTTCCTGAAGGCGAAGCAAGTCCAACATCACTCATTGTATGTGACCAGTTGTATTGTGTACCGGTAACAATAGACCCCGTGAATGTGATAGCATTTACAGTATTACCTGAACAAACTGTAATATTGGGAATAGTATTTAAAGTGGGTGTTGGTCTAACAATGATGCTAAAAGCAACTGGTGTTCCCTGACATGTATTGGAAATAGGGGTCACAGTGATATTAGCAGGAAGAGGTGAAGAACCGGAATTGGTTGTTATAAATGGAGCAATGGAACCTGCACCTGAATTGCCCAAACCAATCAGATTGTTGCTATTGCTCCATTGATAAATTGTATTGCTGACAGGAGAACCCGAAAAAGTTACTGAAGTTGAAAACCCGCTACAAACAAGTATGGGGCCGGCAGGTGCGACTGTTACCGATGGGGTTGGATTGATAATGAGATTGAATGTTCTGGAAGGTCCATTACAATTATTACTAAATGGGGTAACTGTGATGATGGTTTGAATGGGTATCCCGGACAAGTTGGTGGCAGTAAACACATCGATGTTACCTGTTCCTGAAAGCGGCAGAGTTCCAACAAGAATATTTGTTCTGGTCCAGTTAAATACTGATTCCGGCATGGTAGCAGAAGTAAATGTTACCTGATCTGTTAGGGTACCATTGCATCTTGTTTGCGACAATGGTTGAACCATATCAGGTGCAGCTTTTGCCGTATAAGAATAAGATATGGTTGGACCTGAGCATGAATTCGATATGGGTGTAACAATGATGGTTCCCGTTATGTCTACCTGAGTAGGGTTTGCATAAGTGAACGAAGGAATATTTCCTGTTCCAACTGCCGCCAGTCCAATAGCCGGATTGTTGTTAGTCCAGTTAAAAATACTTCCGGCAACACTTCCTGAAAAGTTTACGGCACTGGCATTCAGAAATTCGCAGTCGGACTGATCAAAAACCTGGGCAACAATGGGTGTAGGATTCACCCGAACAGTGAAACTGATAGAGGGACCAAAACAGGTATTGGTAAAAGGTCTAACAATAAAATTGGATGTAACAGGTATATTTCCCAGATTAGTAGCTGTAAATGCAGCAATATTGCCGGTGCCGGAAAGTGTCGCTAATCCAATTGTTGGTATATTGTGTTGCCACTGATATTCGGTTCCTGGAATGAAGGAGCCTGTAAAATTGATGGGACCAACGATTGCATCATTACATCTGATTGTGTTACTAATGGCATCCACACGCGGAGTAGATTTTACCTCCATAGTGAAGGTAATCGGTGAACCAGGACAACCGGAGAGGGAAGGAGTTACAACAAAATTACTGGATACCGGTACAGAAGAGAAATTATTCGCAATAAATGAGCTGATCTGTCCGGATCCGCTGGCGGGAAGCCCAACTGCAATATTGCTGTTGGTCCATGTGAATGTGGTTCCACTATAGGTGGGAGCGCTAAAGGTAACTGTTGGGGAAAGTCCGCCACAAATGCTGATGTCAGAAACAGGCAGCATCTCCGGGAGTGGATTGACAATAATATTGAATGATTCTGTTGGGCCAGAACAACCATTGGAAAACCCAGATACATCAATTCTTGCAGTAATAGATACCGTATTTGTATTATTTGTAATAAAAGAATTGATGGATCCAATACCATCTGCCGGCAGACCAATGGATGTCTGGTTATTAAACCAACTAATAATGGCTCCGGGCATGTTTGAACTGAGATTTATGAAAGGGGTTGCCGTATTATGACAAAACGTTCGATTAATGTTGTGGTCAATGTTAGGTACTGGTTTTACGGGCATTTGAAAGGAAACAGCATCTCCAATACAACCATTGATACTTGGAATAACTGATATGTTAGTAGTAATTAAAGCATTCGAAGAATTTACTGCTACAAAGGGAGGGATAAAATTGTCTACGGGTCCACCATTGGTCGGAATCCCCATGAATCCTGTGGTGTATGTCCAGAAAAACACTGTGTTGGGTTTAGGTCCTGAAACCGGAATGATTGGCGTAGGTGTATTAGCACAAACCGGAACCTGATTATCAATTGGATTGGCTACCGGAAATGGGGTCACTATTACATTTAGGAAATAGGTATTACCTGTGGATGAGGTTATGGTATAAGTAGCTGTTAAGGTTCCAGAGGTAGGATTGTTTAATGTGCCGGTTACTGCAACTTGACTCACAGGCTGCCCAGTTCCCCCCGTAAGACCTGGGGCTGAAGGAGCTGTCCATGTGTACCTGGTCCCAGCAGGTTCTGTTGGAACAGGTACTACAAAATTGAATGCAACGCCTGAACATGCAGGAATACTATAAGTGATTTGACCCTTTACTGTGGTAAAGGCAAATAGTATCAGTAAAAAGAAAAATATCCTTTTCACAGGACTAGGGGGTTTTTCAGTTGCATACAAAATAAGTGAATGCGTAGGGTATCGGATTTAAGGATTATAGTAAAAATGATGTAGATATTTTACTACAATTACCCTCAAATTACGTATTTACAATACAGATGGGGGCGGTTAGCTTGTTAATACATTGTAAATTTTGATTATAAAAAAATTGATATTTCATTTTTCCCTACCAAGGGTTAAATTGATTGTTTTCCAATGA
>JBJTJJ010000046.1:0-1038 GCA_046095445.1 Sediminibacterium sp. | reverse complement strand
TTTAAAAACTGCCTTACTACTCCGGCAATGAACTGGGAACCGTTATCGTTTCTAAGCGTTATGTTTTCAATCCTGTATTCCATCAGCAGTAGCGATAGTAGCACGATCACATCTCCTTTTTTGATGTTAAACCGAAGCATGTGGGTCAATACCTTGCGGCTGTACGCATCAATTACGGTCAGCAGCAGTGCATTACGCTGGGCTCCATGGATATGGATGTACTTGATATCCATACAAAGGTGTTCCAGGGGTTTTTCTGCTCGGATCTTCCTAAAGCGAACAAAATGTCTGGGAACACCAACAGAGCCGATTCTGCGGTTAAACAGTAGATTGTGAATTTTCATCAGCCGGTAGACTTTCTTATGATTGATGATATATCCCTTTTGCTTCAGCTCATCCCATACATTCTTGTACCCATAGCAGCAGAACTCTTGCTGAAGAATCGATTCTACGTCCTTTACCACGGTGGTATTATCGATCAGCTCTCCATCGGAGGTAACGGTCATTTCACTGGGCTTACGCCCACGCAGGCCTTCTCCCCGCTTGTAGTAGAAGCTACTACGGGGAACCCCTGACCAATCCAAAAGATCCTGTTTGCTTACCATTGGATGTGATTCAAACTGTTTGATTACCTCAACCGACGCTGCTCGTGGGATTGGCTTTTTTTTAAAAGCTCTGTCTTGAACTCCAGTTCAATAGATTGCTTGGCCACTATGTTTTTCAATACCCGGATCTGCTCTTCCAGGGCTTCCTTTTCAGGATCCCGTTGACGAGTGTAAGATTGAAGAGCCGATACCCCTCCTTCATTAAAATTCTCCTTCCAGCGCCTATATACTGAGTTGGAAAGGTTGTGTTTACGAAGGGTGACGGTAACACCAAACTGATCTGCTTCGTTGAGAATTGACAGTTTCTCCGCAGTTGAGAAACTCCTTCTGTTTCTTGACATGATTCCTAAATTTACTGACTTAATTTTTATTATAATTCTGTCCAGCTATTTAGGGGGTCAATACAACTGTTAGTGTTGGAGGACTTTGCGGC
>JBJTJJ010000045.1:0-1135 GCA_046095445.1 Sediminibacterium sp. | reverse complement strand
CCCTCCATGCCAATTTTATTGCGCAGTTGATTGGAGAAATAGGTCCTGAAATCTTGTCCCGTGCTTGCGGTCACTACATCCATGAGTTTTTGAAAGACATTGTGGTATGACCAGCGGGTACCGGCATCAGCCAGGTAGCTAAGGTTATTAGGACTAACGAATTCACTAGCGTCATTGAGTCCGGAAGTCATGGTAAGCAAATGACGAAGTGTTATAAGATTTTCTTTATTGGCAGGAGCTGTTGTCCATCCATTCCCCAGGTACTGGGATACGCGCGTTTGAATATTCAAGATGCCTTGTTGCTGGGCTATTCCGATGGTGGCGGTAGTTAGTGTCTTTCCTGCACTGTTCCAGGGCCAGGAGGCGGAAGGTGTATGACCATTCATGTATTCCTCTACTACTATTCTTCCATTGACCAGGATAATGAATGCCTTGGTACCTTTTTGTTGCAAATAAGTTTTCAAGTCCGTCAAAGCAGCGGCATTCCAGTTCAGAGAAGCGGGGGTAACAGTTTCCCAGGCATTACCCGTGATTGGGGGAAAGTAGGGGGTAGTAGGAACCGGGGCTGTATCGGAAGATTTGTTGCAGGAGAGCAAGCAAAAAGAAAGCAGCAAGGGGAGCATGGTTTTCATGGCTTAATTTTGGATATAGACCCAAATTTAATAGCAAAGTTTAGTGGGAAAATGAACCAACGAAAAGTTTAACTTTATTAAAAATCAATGGACAAAGAGTTTGATTGTCTAATTGATGATTATCAATAGGTTAGCAAGTCCAGCACTTATTGTCTAACTTCTCGAAATTAAACGCTTATGAAAAAAGATATGATCAAATGGCTGGTACAGTCAATAACCGGATTAGTTTTAACCGGTGCGGGTTTATCGGTGTGTATAGATGCGGGATTACAAAAGTTACAGGAACAATCCTGGTTTTGGCAGGGAACTTTTGGTTTGGTTTTATTTCAATCCGGACTTTGTCTCATGATTGATTCTCTCGTTGCGAAGATGAGGGTGAAGGGGATATTGTAATAGGAGATAGTCTTTGGTCTTTGGTCTTTCTTCTCCGAAGGGTCTCTCCAACCTTTAGCGTTGGAGGAACCTGCGGCATGAAAGAAATTAAACTTATCACTGTATATCAT
>JBJTJJ010000044.1:0-4315 GCA_046095445.1 Sediminibacterium sp. | reverse complement strand
ATGATATACAGTGATCATACTACTAACAAATGTTAGTCAGATGATTGTTTATCTCACATTGACTTAATAAATTATTTTTTATTGAACAATTCAATTTCAGTCAAGCTACTTGTTCACAGAGGAGGGTTTTACCTAGCAAATGCGTATTTTTGAGCCGCTTAGTTGAAAATTGATACATATCTCAATTTCACCTATATATCTGTTAAACATTATTGGGTTTCACATGTCAGCAAAAAAAGTTACAAAAATTGGCGTTTTGACTTCCGGGGGTGATTCTCCGGGAATGAATGCTGCAGTAAGGGCAGTGGTTCGCACCGGAATTTATCATGGACTGGAGATGTTCGGGATCATGAGAGGTTACAATGGGATGATTGAAAATGATATCCAACCCATGATTTCGAGGTCGGTTGCCAATATTATACAAAGAGGCGGTACCATATTAAAGACCGCTCGCAGCAAAGAGTTTTTTGACAAGGAAGGAAGGAAAAAAGCGTATGAAAATCTTCGTTCCCATGGTATCGATGGTCTTGTGATTATTGGTGGGGACGGAAGTTTTACCGGTGCCCATATATTCAGTAATGAATTCGATATTCCCTGTATCGGATTACCCGGAACCATCGACAAGGATATTGCTGGTACTGATTTTACCATCGGATTTGATACGGCTGTCAATACAGCTGTTGATGCAATTGATAAAATTCGTGATACAGCAGATGCACATGACCGCCTATTCATTGTTGAAGTAATGGGTCGCGATGCCGGTTATATTGCATTACATAGTGGAATTGCAACCGGAGCTGAAAATATTTTAATTCCTGAAACAAAAACGGATATTGAAGAGTTGATCACTTCCCTTTCTGAGAAGGAAAAAAGAAAAAAATTGGTGAACCTGATTGTGATAGCCGAAGGAGATGAGTTTGGTGGTGCCAATGAACTTGCTACTATTATTAAGCAACGCCTCCCCAATGCAGATACCAAAGTTTGCATCCTGGGTCATATCCAACGTGGAGGGTCACCCACCTGTATCGACCGACTCATTGCTTCCCGTATGGGATATCACGCAGTGGAGTGTTTACTGAACGGAAAACACAATGTAATGGTGGGTATACAAAACAACCGGATGAATTATATCCCATTGGAAACAGCAGTAAAAGCCAAACAGCGAATCCCTTCTGAATGGTTTAAAATTGCTAAGATTTTAGCGAGCTAACCGAATGGTACCTTCACTAACGAAATCTTTATTATAAACAATATGTCTAAGAATCTCGATAAGTACCTGCATAAGAATATGGATAAAGAAGCAGGTGTTGCCCACGTAAACCACAAAACAAAAATTGTAGCAACAGTTGGTCCTTCCTGCGATACCTATGAAAAATTATTGGAACTCGTAAGAGCAGGTGTGAATGTTTTCAGACTCAACTTTTCGCATGGCAGTCATGAAGACAAGCAGACTATTATCGATCATATCCGCAACATTAATAAAACAGAGCCCTACAATATATCTATACTCGCTGATTTGCAGGGCCCCAAACTTCGGGTAGGCGAAATCGAAAACAATGCTTTGGATGTTAAAGTCGGTGATGTACTGACATTCACCAATGAAAAATGCATTGGCACCCTCGAAAAGATTTATGTTTCCTATCCTAATCTCGCAGGCGATGTGGTAGTTGGTAACATTATTCTGATTGATGATGGAAAACTGGAAGTAAAAGTAGTAAGTATCGAAGACAATGGAGATGTAAAAGTGGTTGTTACATTGGGCGGAATTTTATCTTCTAAAAAAGGTATCAATCTGCCAGACACCAAGATTTCCCTTCCTGCACTGACAGAAAAAGATTTAATCGATCTTGAATTTATCATCCGCCAGCAATGTGATTGGGTTGCGTTGAGTTTCGTTCGCAGCGTAGATGATATTACTTATTTAAGAAGCCTCCTCGACGAGAAAAAAAGCAAAACCAAAATCATCGCAAAAATTGAAAAGCCGGAAGCACTCGTTAATATTCGTGAGATTATTTTGGAAAGCGATGGCATCATGGTGGCCAGAGGAGATCTGGGCGTTGAATTGCCTGTTGAAAGAATTCCACTGATTCAAAAGGAACTTATCCGTAAGTGTATACACCGTGCGAAGCCGGTAATTGTTGCTACCCAGATGATGGAGAGCATGATTGATCGTGTAAAACCTAACCGTAGTGAGATTACTGACGTTGCGAATGCTGTATTGGAAGGTGCTGACGCCGTAATGCTTAGTGGTGAGACCGCTACCGGTCAGCATCCCGCACTGGTAGTTAAAACTATGCGTAAAATCATTTCCGAGGTGGAAAGTAAAGAGTATCGGTACAATCGGGGCGAGGATCTTCAACCTCAGCCCCACTCCCCGTCTTTTCATAGCGATGCAATTTGTTACAGCGCTTGTAAAATTGCCAATGATGTGGAAGCACACGCACTCATTGGCATGACACAAAGTGGCTATACTGCCTTTATGCTCAGCAGTTATCGTCCTTCATCGCCTCTTTATATTTTCACCAAAGAAAAATCGCTGGTCAATCAATTGAGTCTTAGTTGGGGTGTGCGTGCCTTTTATTATGCTGAAGAAGTCAGTCTCGATGAAATTATCGCAGATCAGATCAATATATTAAAAGAACGTGGGTTTCTTGCAGCCGGTCAGGTAGTGGTTAATACCGGAAGTACCCCGGTAGATCAACATTTACCTACCAATGTAATCAAGATATCAACGGTTGAATAACTGTAAGCCGTTTTTTGCTATTTTTTTGCGGTTTTTTGCGTTTATTCATCTCTCAAATTGCAATAATAAGCGCATTAGTAAGTAATTTTACAGTACTAAAACCGCAGCATGACGGATTCTTTTGAAAAAATTCCCGTAAAAATTTTTCCCAATGCCACTGAAGGCTCCAAAATGGTGGCCCGGGAAATAGCCCAGTTAATAAAAGAGAAAGCAGCAAACGGACAGCATTGTGTGCTGGGAATGGCTACAGGAAATACCCCAGTACTTCTTTACAAAGAATTGGTAAGGATGTACAAGGAAGAGGGACTGAGTTTTAAAAATGTTATCACCTTTAACCTCGACGAGTACTATCCTATCAATAAAGATGCTTATCAGAGTTACTGGAGTTTCATGCACCGGAACTTATTCAATCACATCGATATCGATCCTGCTAACATTCATATACCCGATGGAAGTTGGCCTAAAGATGACATCAAGAAATATTGTGCAGCCTATGAGCAGAAGCTCACAGATCTGGGTGGGGTAGATTTACAATTATTGGGTATTGGATTGAATGGACACATAGGGTTCAATGAGCCGGGCTCCGGTCAGTTTTCCCGTACCCGCTTGGTTAATCTGGACAATACAACCCGCATAGCCAATACGTATGAATTCGAGAACCTGAGTAAGGTACCCCGCATGGCACTTACCATGGGTATCAGTAATATCATGCAATCCAAGCGCATACTCTTGATGGCTTGGGGACAAAAAGCGGGAATCGTAGCCAGGTCTGTGGAAGGAGAAGTAACCGAACAAATTCCTGCCAGTATTTTACAACAGCATGCTGATTGTACTTTTATTATTGATGATGCCGCTTCTACCGAACTAACCCGCATCAAAAGTCCATGGCTGACCGGTAACTGCGAGTGGACTCCCACACTGGTTAAAAAAGCTGTCATCTCAGTTGCCTTGAAATTGCAGAAGTCCGTGCTGAGTTTAACTGTGAATGATTATTTGGAAAATGGATTATCAGATCTGCTGGTAGAGAATGGTGATGCTTATGAAATCAATCTCCAGGTATTTTACCTGTTGAAGAATATTATCACAGGATGGCCAGCCGGAAAACCCAAAGCAGTGATACCCGATCATCCTGAACGTTGCGATTTACATCCCAAGCGTTGCCTTATCTTCTCCCCTCACCCGGATGATGATATTATTAGCATGGGTGGAACATTGATGCGTCTTCATGATCAGGGCAATCAGGTACATGTAGCGTATCAAACCAGTGGAAATATTGCGGTTACGGATGAATTCGTTACCAGATTCATTGATTTTGCTGTTGGTTTTGAGGAATTGTTTGGCATCGATAACCAGAAGAGCAGGCAAATTCTCGATGATGCCCGCAAGTATATTGCACAAAAAAGAAAAGATGAACAAGATACTTCCGCTATACGTTCGATCAAGGGATTGATTCGCCGTTGTGAAGCAAAAGCTACCTGTCGGTATGTAGGTATTCCTGAAGCCAATTGCCATTTCATGAATCTGCCCTTCTATGAAACCGGTACCATTGATAAAAAACCAATGGGTGAGGAA
>JBJTJJ010000043.1:0-2160 GCA_046095445.1 Sediminibacterium sp. | reverse complement strand
GAGCTATTTGTGGACGGCATCAACAGGTGAAGTTGTTGATCAAATAAAATATCCGGAGGTTCAACCACTTTCTACTACTAAGTACCGCGTTACTGCCAATTTAGGCAAGTGCCAGGCAGTAGACAGTATTCGGGTGAAGGTAGTTCCCTACCCTAAAGTAAATGTCGGACAAGACACTACAATCTGTTTTGGAAGCAGGGTAACCCTGAGTGCACTTGTAGTTGGATCCGCATTTAGCTGGACACCCACCTTAAGTCTTCTCAATGAAAAAACACTCACCCCTCTGGCAGGTCCCTCAGATACTACCAGATATATTTTAATGGTTTCTGATACCACCGGTTGTCCAAAAGTCGTTATGGATACCGTACAAATCAATGTACTGAAACCAATTATGGCAGACGCGGGAAGAGACACAACTATCGCACCCGGGCAACCCTACCAGTTACAAGCATCAGGCGGCTCAAGGTATTTCTGGACACCCTCCACCGGACTATCCAATGTCAACATTCCCAATCCAATTGTAACGCTAGACAATTTCGTTGACTCAGTAGTTTATCGGGTGTATGTTGCGGAAGGTCCCTGTGTAAGATCTGATTTGATTACTATCCGTGTATCCAAACTTGGGCCTGATATCATTGTGCCCTCCGGCTTTACGCCGAATGGAGACGGCAAGAATGATCTTGCTCGTCCGATTACTCCGGGTATTGCCCAACTCAAATACTTTACCATCTTTAACCGCCTGGGTGAACCTATATTTACTACATCCACCATCGGTGATGGCTGGGACGGAAAACACAAGGGTAAAGATCAATCCGCCGGCACCTACGTATATCAGGCAGAGGGAGTCGATTACAGAGGTAATACCATCTTCAGAAAAGGTACCATCGTACTCATCAGATAATTTCATCCGTTTCCCAAATTACCCAATCGGAAGAAGTAGTTTTGCAATAACTCAATCTACGCATGAACAAAATTATACTCATCACCGGAGCCAGTTCCGGATTTGGAAAAGCCACTGCTCAATTATTTGCCTCGCATGGATGGAATTGTATCATTACAGCCCGCAGCAAAGATAAACTGGAGCTGCTGGCGCAGGAATTAACCGGCCAGCATAACATACAGGTGCTTCCATTGGTTTTCGATGTACAGAATAAGAAAGCAGTAGATGATCAATTGGGTTCATTACCGGAACAATGGAAAAAGATTGATGTATTAGTCAACAATGCCGGATTGGCTCTTGGGAGAGATTCTTTCGATCAGGCCGATATGCATGACTGGGATGTGATGATTGATACGAACCTCAAAGGTGTGCTTTATGTTACCCGGGCTGTTCTTCCTTATATGCAAGCCAATCAAAAAGGACACATCATTAATATTGGTTCAACGGCGGGTGTTGAAGTATATAAAGATGGTAATGTTTACTGTGCCACCAAACACGCAGTAGATGCCATCTCCAAAGCCATGCGCATGGATCTTCTTTCCTCCGGCATCAAAGTTACTGTGGTGCATCCCGGCGCTGCCGAAACCATGTTTTCTGTGGTTCGATTTAAAGGGAATGAACAAAAAGCGGCTGCAGTTTACGAGGGCTATCAACCATTGAAGGCAGAGGATGTTGCCGACATCATTTATTATGCAGCCAATCTTCCTGAACATGTATGCATCAATGAACTGGTGGTTACCTGTAGGGCACAAGCCAACTCATTCTACTTACACAAATAATTGATGGCATTATTTACCGGAAGAAAGAAGTTCTTCCCTAGCTACCTGGTATTCTTTAACTAATTCCTGCACGATTTCACTGGCCGGACGTATGTCTTGAATCAGTGAGCTGACTTGTCCTATCTCCAATTCGCCCTCTTGCATATTGCCTTCAAACATTCCTTTTTTTGCCCTGCCTCTTCCAAGTAGTTCTTGTAATTCTTCCTTAGATGCCCCTCTGCTTTCTGCTTCCTGCACTTGCAGGAAAAAATCATTTTTCAACAACCGCACCGGTGCCAGTTTTTTTAATGACAACAAAGTTGCCCCCTCGGGTGCAGCAACGATAGCATCCTTGAATGCCTGATGGGAGGAAGCTTCAGGTGTACAAACAAATCTGGAACCTACCTGAACTCCGTCTGCCCCCAAAGCAAAAGCAGCAAGCATTTGTTGACCGGTAGCAAT
>JBJTJJ010000042.1:0-2621 GCA_046095445.1 Sediminibacterium sp. | reverse complement strand
TGTTATCTTATTGATCATCACACATGTGGCGGTGTGGAGTTGCTTCTTCGCCCTTCCCTACCTGGTTTTCTTTCCTCGCCTGCGAGATTTTAGCATGAGTGACCACCAATTAGCCGGTATTGTTACCAATAACATTTTTCTCGTACTCTTCTATTACGTCAATACGCTGGTTTTGGTTCCCAGATTGTTGGTGAAAGAAAAGTGGTGGTGGTATTGTTTGTCCATTGTGGCTTGTCTGTTTGTTTTTTTAAACGTACCCAGGTCATTAGCCAATATGATTGCCGTTCCCGAATATGTGGCTCCTGAAAATCGAGAATTCATTCGTAATCCTGCCTATAAAGGTCCTTCTATGTTTGGTCCGGAGGGTCGCAGACCTTATGCGAACAGATACAATACAGTGTTATTTCTATTGGTTTTCACAGTAGGTACCTGTCTTTCCATGATACAACGATGGTTAAAAACAGAACAAAACAGGAAGGAAACAGAGAATGAAAAATTGAATACTGAACTTTCTTTTCTCAAATCACAGATTAATCCTCACTTTTTCTTCAATACGCTTAACAATATTTATTCTTTAGCAGTGGTAAAAAGTGATAAGACGGCTCCGTCAGTAATGAAATTATCACAGATCATGCGCTACATTCTCACAGAAACCCAGCATGATGATGTGCCCCTGAGTAAAGAGGTGGAATTCATTAACAATTATATCGAATTACAGCAGGTACGATTGACCGATAAAGTGAATGTTCAATTCACGGTGGAAGGCGATTTGGACTCATTCCGCATAGCACCACTACTGCTGATTCCATTCATTGAAAATGCTTTTAAATATGGGGTCAGCACCAAAGAAGACACCCACATACATTTATCTTTGAAAACTAGTAATCAGGGAATTAGTTTCAAGGCAGAGAATTATATAGTTTCTTCACCGGGACACGAGCCGGTAAAAACAGGCATTGGCATCAACAATGTCAGACGAAGATTGGAATTGCTTTATCCGGAGCGCCACCAACTTGTTTGTGAGGTACGCAACCAGCATTATTTTGTTCAATTAGAAATTAATCCGGCATGATCCATTGTATTGCCATAGATGACGAACCCCTTGCGTTACAATTGATAGCTGAATATTGCCAGCGCATCTCATTCCTCCGCCTGGAAAAAACATTTACTAATACGGATGAGGCCAATACATATCTCGCTCAAAATGCTGTGGACTTATTATTTCTTGATATTCAAATGCCAGATATCAATGGGGTTCAATTCTACAAAAATCTTACCAAAAAGCCACCGGTAATTTTTACCACGGCCTTTAAAGATTATGCGGTGGAGGGATTCAATGTGGACGCAGTAGACTATCTCCTAAAACCTTTTGAATATGATCGTTTTCTCAAAGGTTGCTACAAAGCGAAGGAATACATCGAGTTTCTGAGTTCCCAGGAACTACAAATGAATTCAATTTTTGTGAAGGTGAATTACGAAATCATGAAGATCAATTTGAAAGATATTGATCTGATTGAGGCCTTAGATGATTATATCAAGATTTACATACCCCCTACCCCGGTACTCACCCTGATGACTTTAAAAAACATTGCTGAAAAATTACCCACGCGTGATTTTATTCGTGTGCACCGTTCTTTTATTGTGCCAATAGCGAAAGTGGATAAATTCAGTAAGACCAAGTTATGGGTGAAAGGGAAAGAAATTCCCATAGGTAGCAGTTACTCTCACGTCTACGATCAGCTGATGCAAATTTCTCATTGATCAGTTACCCATTAACTAAGGGTCGAATACTCTATATTTTTGCATTTGTTTTTTGCTGAACTTTGCAGCAAATTATTATTTATGCAATTTCTCCATGATTTAGGTATTGAAAAACTGCAATCGGGTAATTCAACCGGCTCTGTTTTTATTTCCTGCAAGGGTCGTGAATTAATCAGTTCTTCGCCTGTAGATGGAAAGGTTATAGGATCAGTCACAGAAGCTGATGAATCGGCTTACGAGTCCATCATAGCCCAGGCGCAGTCCGCCTTTCTGCAGTGGAGAAACTGGCCCGCCCCCCGCCGAGGAGAAATTGTGCGACAAATTGGTGATGCTCTCCGCAACCACAAAGATCATTTAGGAAGACTGGTAAGTTATGAAATGGGTAAAAGCTTGCAAGA
Organism: Sediminibacterium sp.; assembly: GCA_046095445.1. Taxonomy (GTDB): domain Bacteria; phylum Bacteroidota; class Bacteroidia; order Chitinophagales; family Chitinophagaceae; genus Sediminibacterium. The sequence goes on along the minus strand of JBJTJJ010000042.1, from coordinate 462 downwards.
AGGATGGGGAGAAGTGCAGGAAATGATTGATATCTGTGATTTTGCTGTTGGATTATCCAGGCAATTGTATGGATTGACCATGCACAGTGAAAGACCTACCCATCGCATGTATGAGCAATGGCATCCATTGGGGATTGTGGGAATTATATCTGCATTTAACTTCCCCGTAGCTGTTTGGTCATGGAATGCTGCACTGGCATGGGTTTGCGGAAATGTGACCATTTGGAAGCCAAGTGAAAAAACGCCTCTTTGCTCTGTTGCCGTACAAAAAATTGTTGCCGAAGTATTTAAAAAAAATGGGGTTCCGGAAGGAGTGAACTGTCTTGTTCAGGGCGGTCGCGAAATAGGTGAACGCATCAGTCATGATACCAGAATTCCATTGGTTTCTGCAACAGGATCTACCCGCATGGGAAAAGAACTGGCTGCAGCAGTAGGTGCCCGCCTGGGAAAAACCATTTTAGA
>JBJTJJ010000041.1:0-9828 GCA_046095445.1 Sediminibacterium sp. | reverse complement strand
CCTTATGATACTCCTATACTTTATGAAAGAAAATAAAGAACCAATCTTTTTTTAGGCATGCATGAGCTGGAGGCAAATATCAACAAAGCGAATGAACTGCTTTTTTTCATCAATAGAAAATTGAGATAACATCTTATTGTTATACGAATAACGAAGTTTTTCCAGCTTCTCTACCAACAGCAAACCCTGAGGAGTAAGTGAAAGTCTCTTTCGTCTTTTATCTTCTTTATCGCTGATCTGTACCACCAGTTTTTTTCTGATGAGTACATTCAACATATTGGTAATATTAGCACGGCTTACATTCATAGCTTCTGCAAGCTCTTTCGCCATCAACGGCTTGGTGTGTGGATGCAGTTTAAAATATAAAATATTAGGGTCTTTTGCCAATAATAATAAAATAAACCATTGCTGTGTAGTGATGCCAAATTGTTGGGTAATCAGATCACCATTCTTTTTCCAGGTTTCCGACAACTTAATAGAGTGAAAAATAACCGAAGCGTTGATGTTTTTCTTAAGCATGCAGGCAATCTTTAGAGGGCTATGGCTCCTTTTTTAGCCCGCCGGTTAATATAAAAGGTTGCCAGCAAGGAAAAAACTGTCAGCACTATCATGATGAGGAATGCCTTTTCATAATTTCCATTCATCTTTCGCATAGACCCTAACATTGCCACTCCAATTGAAGCGCAAAGGGTATCAATAAAAGATAACAGACCTAATATCGTTCCATAAGCAGCTCCTCCAAAAAGATCAATAATATATAACTGTATCATTGTGAAAGTTCCACTGTACCCTAATCCAAAAACAATCGCGCAAGGAATAACCCATCTGGAATCTTGAAGACTCCAGTAAAGCAGCAAACATCCCAGTAACATATTAAATACACTCAGTAACATGATTTTCTTTACGCTGAATTTATCGCCCAGATAACCAAATAGTAATTTACCCAACAGACCAAAGAGAAAGAAGATACCCTGGAGTCTTCCGCTTTCTGCCACATCCAACTGCAGGTCTGCCTGATAATTGCGCTGGTTTTGAATGAATCCGCCGATACAAAACCAAAGCGCAGCGGTAATCAAGGCGACCAGGTAAAAATCCAATGATAGCAGGGCTTTCTTTAATAAGGCCTTGCTAGATGCTTTATCAACCACCGGCTGCCGTCCAATAGTACCGGGTATACCATCAGCAGAACTATTGATGATAGAAGGATGACTACATATCAACAAAGCAGGCAAGACTATCAAACAACTACACAAGAGAAATTGGTTTTGCACAGCTGCCTGCCATCCAAGTGTTTTGATCCATTTTCCAACAATAGGAGCAAAAATGGCAGGTCCTACACTGCTTGCCATCAGCAAAATTCCTGTAGCGATGCCCTTGTATTTCACAAACCAGTTATTGATTACATACATACTTGTCAGCAATCCCACCAAACAAAGAAAAAGAGGATAAACAATGACAAAAAGTTGAATCATTTTAAAACTGGTCGCAATAGACAAATAGTACAATCCTGCAGCAACACCGAAAGCTCCAACCAATATTATCTTTTTGGTGGAAAATCTCTCTAACAGGTTACCTACAAATGGCAATGGCAGGGCTAATACCAAATATAAGGTAGCTGCCAGACCTGTTGCTTTTCCAATGTCAACATTGAATTCGCGCGCAAATTCCGGCAGATAGAGATTAAAGGTATTGAGTACTATTCCATTGCTTGCCATGTACATCAAAAAAAGACAGGCAAGTACCACCCAGCAATAATATTTTCTCATACAGATTAAATTAATCGTTCATCAATATAATAAATACAGATCTTCTATTAACTAGCCCATAATACCTTTAACTGCACCTCCATCGACAGAAATGGTTTGCCCCGTAATAAATCTGCTGGATGGGCTCAACAACCAGACAGCCAGTGATGCGAAGTCAGTAGCTTCTCCTAAAAACCCAACAGGAATTTGCTGTATAGCTGTTGCTCTCACTTGTTCAAATGGAATCCCCGTTTGTTCACTTTTCTTTTTATAAATTCTATCAATGGCAGGTGTGTTGTGAGAGCCCGGAGCCATTACATTTAATGTGACGCCAGTGGATGCAATCTCCTGTGAAAGAGTTTTCACCATCCCAACAACTGCTGCCCGGAGGGAATTACTTAATACCAGATTTTCTAAAGGTTGCTTTACCGTAGCACTCTCAATAAAAAGAATTCTTCCATAGTTATTCTTCACCATACCCGGCACAAATTGTTGTGCCAGTAATACTTTCCATCGCAAAAGCAGTCGATAGGCATCATCCCAATCGGAGGCAGAAGTTTCCATTACAGTCTTTGCGGGAGGTCCTCCTGCATTGATAACTAGTCCATGCACCACTTTATCGTGCGTAACATCCATTAATTGCTGGCGACACTCGTCAGAAGAGATATCTGCGCACACTATGGTCACTTTATCCGGTGCAGTCTTTTGTAATGCTTCTAATTTTTCCTTTCCCCTGGCAACTGCAATGATTTGGGCTCCTTCCTGCAGTAGTTGCTCGACTATCGCTTTTCCAAAACCTGATGTAGCGCCCCCAACAATAAACAATTGATCCTTGAGATGTAATTCCATAAAATAATTTACAATTTAATACGGTCTGTGTAAATAAATACCTTTCGGTTCACCCAGCACCTTCCCATTTTCAAAAATCAGTTGTCCTCTTAAAAAAGTGGCAGTAACCCTCCCCTGGAAAGTATGTCCTTCAAAAACCGAATAACCCTGGGTACTTTCTGAATCTTTTGAATCTACAGTAAAGGTTACTGAAGGATCGAATAATACCACATCACCATCATATCCTGCTGATAATTGTCCTTTAGAATGCAAGCCAAAACGTTTTGCCGGATTTGCGGACAACAATTCAGTCATTCGATTTACCGACAAACCTCTGCGCATTCCTTCAGTATACAAACCACTCAACAATAACTCTGTTCCTCCAAAACCACTTTTCGCTAACCAAACATTTTGCTTGTCAGCCAGATCTGTTTTCATTTCCGCCTTGCAGCAGGCGTGGTCACTGCAAACCCAATCTATATTACCTGCCAGGAGATGTTCCCACAGATATTCTACATCCTCTCTGCTTCGAATAGGAGGATTAACCTTGGCATGTACCCCACACTCACAATCATAATCCAGCATCAGATGCGCCAGCGTTACCTCCCGCTTGAAGTTGATGTGCGGAAAAACCTGTTGCATCATCATAGCAGCATCAACAGCTTTGGCAGAGGTCAGGTGCAAAAGATTGATATTTTTACACGCAGTTTCATTGGCCAGATAAGAAGCAATAAATATGGCTAGCCCTTCACTATGCGGAGGTCTTGCAGCTGAATAGGCCCTGAGTCCGGTTAGCTTACCTTCTTCCTGCACCAGTCGGGTATAGGCACGCATAATCTCAGCAGTTTCACAATGTAACCCGAGACTTATGCTATCGGCTTTCTCCGGATATTTTTCCATTATTCTAGTTACCCCCCGCATGATGAATTCAAAGTGAGCGTAATCATAAAATTCCCCCTCAGGCGTCATCAAAAAATCTTTTTGGGCAGCATTGTTTCCATGGAGTCCATAATTTCCATAGAACATAAAAATTTTAAAACTGCTTACACCCCACTTGTCCAGTAACAATTCGATTTCATCAATATGACTATACTGAATCGGAGCAATGTGATAGGCATAGTCAACATAATAATGATCCCTCGATATATCGAGCACCTCAGGATAGAAACTTGCATAAGGGCCGGTTTTATTCAAATAATACTTACCGGTTCTCATATAATTTAGTGAAGCAGTTACCCCTCCGGATGCTGCAGCCCTGCTTTCGGTCAAAGCATCTTCGGCGAGTGGGTTATAGATCCCTGTATGCATGTGAGCATCCACCAGTCCGGGAAATGCGAGTTGACCCTTTCCATCATATACCTTGCGAGCCTGATCATTAGAAATTGAAGACGCAATTTGTTCAATTTTTCCTTTACTGATGGCAATGTCAGCGTGGAATGTGCCTTCATTATCTGGCTGTACCACCTGAACATTTTTTATAACGAGATCAAACATAGAAAGTGATTTACGTAGCGATGATATTTTTTTCTTTTAATTGATTGATTTCAGCTGCACTCAGTCCCAAAGTAGTCAATACCGCTTCTGTATGCTCACCCACACGAGGTGGCTGCAGACGAAGTGTAATATCTGCATCTTCATATCCAATGGGGGTCTTGGGTAACCTTGCATTCGCTCCGTTGGTCAGTTGAACATTTAGTAGGGCGACACTTTTATTCAGATGTACATCAGTAAATAAATCTTCAGTTGTTGCAATAGGTGCGTAGGTAATTTCTGCCTGATCACATTTGTGCAGTACTTCCTGCAGAGAATACCCGGCTATCATTTTCTCAACTTCCGGCTGAAACCATTCTTTAGCTTCTACCCTTTGGTTATTAGTTTGTAGCCGTTCATCATTCAGCCAATCCTGTCGCTGAAAAACATCACAAAATCTTTTCCAGTGTTTCTCACTGATGATTCCAATAAAAACTTGTTGGTGATCAGAGGTTGTATAGATACGGTAGATACTCCATGGACTCAATCGGGCTGGCATGGGAGGAACGGGTTGCTGTGTCAGCGCACTTAGCGCCATGTGTTGTCCCATCACGAAAGCAGTTGTTTCAAAGAGTCCTGCCCTCACCATTTTACCTTTCCCTGTTTTTTCCCTTTCATAAAGAGCAAGCAATACTCCCATACAACCGAACATACCACCGGTAATATCAACTATAGAAGTTCCTGCCCGCAAAGGATCACCGGGCCGCCCGGTCATATAAGCCAATCCGCCCATCATCTGCACTACTTCATCCATGGCATGTCTTTTTTCGTAAGGGCCGGGCATGAATCCTTTGAGTGAGCTATAGATGAGCCGGGGATTAATTTTCTTCAACCGGTCATAACCATAAGACAATCGTTCCATGGTTCCGGGACCAAAATTTTCAATCACCACATCGGCTTTCTCAACTAATTGATAAATGATCTCTTTGCCTTCAGGCGATTTAATATCGATGGCAAGACTCTTCTTATTTCGGTTATAGCAGGAAAAGAATCCTTGTCCGAATCCTTTGAGCAGACGGGTGCTATCACCTTCAACCGGTTCTATGTGTATCACTTCTGCACCCAGGTCAGCTAAAATTAATCCGGCGGATGGTCCCATCACGGCATGTGTAAACTCTAGTACACGTATATCTTGTAGTGGTAAACTCATCAGAGAATAAAATCTTTGTGTTTTCTGAGATAGGGTACCAATCCACCCTCCTGCATGATGTTCAACATAACGGGAGGTAAGGGGGTTGCCTGATAAACTTCCTGACGGGTATGGTTCACTACCTTTCCTTCAGCAAGATCAAATGAAATTTCATCACCCATTTGTATCGAATGATGTGGAACTTCCAAAACCGGGAGTCCAATGTTAATGGCATTGCGAAAAAATATGCGGGCGAAAAAGCGAGCAATGACCAACGATACTCCCGCAGTTTTCAATGCCAAGGGGGCCTGTTCTCTGGAGGAACCGCAGCCAAAATTATCGCCGGCAGCAATAAGATCACCCGCTTGAAAGCGAGAAGCAAATTCCGGATCTACATCTTCCATCACATGAGCTGCCAACGTAGATAAATCCAGCGTCTTGGTATATTTTCCCGGGATGATCCGGTCCGTATCTATATTGTCACCATATACATGTGCTTTTGCCATGTCAGTCTGATTGTGTAGGTAAAGTAATTCTTCCGTGCAAAACACTGGCTGCAACTGTGGCCGGACTTGCCAGATAAATTTCACTGCGAGGGTTGCCCATGCGTCCTTTGAAATTTCTATTAGCAGCACTGATAACGACTTCCCCGTCACCGGGCACTCCATCGTGTGTTCCCACACATGGGCCACAACCACTATTGATGATGGAAGCACCTGCTTCTATTAAAATTTGCAAAGTGCCATCCTGCATTGCATCTAAAAGTACTTGTCGGCTGGCGGGTGCAATAACAAGTCGAACCCCCGGAGGAATTTTTTTATTTTTTAGTATAGCAGCAGCAGACTGCAGATCATTCAACCTGCCATTGGTACAGGTTCCAATGAAACCATAAGTTACAGGTGTACCCGCATAAGCAGCAACGTCGTGAACATCATCGGGAGAATGTGGTATGGCTAGGCGCGGAGGAAGGGAAGCTGTATCTATATCAAGTACGCGTGTATATACTGCTTCCTTATCTGCAAAAACAGGTTCAAAATTATAGGGAAGCTGAAGACCTTCGGGAGAAACAATTCCTGTCTTTGCGCCCATCTCCGCCACCATATTACAAAGAACCATCCGATCAGATAAACTTAAGTGATGCAAAAGTTCTCCATGGTATTCAACTGACTGATAAGTAGCCCCACTGATGGTAAGTTGTTTTACTACCTCCAGCACAACATCTTTGGCTGTTACACCCGGCCGCAGCCTATGTCCGTGTAAGTTCACACGAATACTCGAGGGAACCTTCAACCAGATTTTTCCTGTTAACATAACAGCAGCCAAATCAGTACTTCCCACACCACAAGCCAAAGCATTCAGTGCACCATAGGTAGGAGTGTGACTATCTGCCCCCATGAAAACCTCGCCTGGCCTTACCCTGTGGTGATCCACCATCACCTGATGACATATCCCACTTCCAATATCATAGAAATGGCAACCTGTTTCTTGCGCAAAATTTCTCATCATACGGTGAAGATTCGCAATGCGCTCATTCGGAGCAGGTGCTGCATGATCAATGATCAGGTGAAAACGATCCGGATTGGCAAGCCGATCTCCACCCATTTCCCTGAAGGCCTGTATCGCCAATGGTGCTGTGGTATCAGTAGCCATTGCACCATCGACCGGCACCACGCATAACTCTCCTGCATACACAGATTTACCTGTATGTTTTGACAAAATTTTTTCTGCAATTGTCTGAGGTAGCATGATGAATTAATTCAGTCGGAAATTATTTTGCAGTAAAAGAGAATACATTAATCCCGGAAGTGGCGCTCCCATCCATGCTTGCATATCACGGCTGATAGTGGCGACTTTTTGAAGATCAATTCCAGTGGTGTACCCCATCTGATGAAGCAAGTGAACGGTATCTTCTGTTGCAATATTACCGGTAGCGCCCTGAATAAAGGGACATCCCCCTAAACCACCAAAAGCAGTATCAAATTGTTGGATACCTACTTCAAGTGCTGCCACTACATTCGCATAACCTTTGTTTTCCGTATTGTGCAAATGAAGAGTGATAGGTACATCGCCGCAAATCTCCTTAAGGCGGGGAAGCATTCTCTTCATCTGAACCGGATTGCCCATACCAGTTGAGTCAGCAAAAGCCATCTCCTGTACACCACAGTCCAGGTGGTGTTTGGTCATATCATAAATTAAATCTTCCGCAATTGCTCCTTCATAGCGACAGCCAAAAACACATTGTAATCCTCCTCTTACCACCAATTGATGTTGTCTGGCGAGTGTTGTCATTTCCCTGAATTCTTTTTGGGCATCCTTCAAAGACTTATTGGCATTTTTTTGGCTATGAGTATCACTAGCTGAAATAGATGCTGCCACATATCGAATTCCGGCACTTACTGCCCGCTCAACCCCTTTGTTGTTCAGTACCAGTGCACTGAATTCGACACCTGTTTCCGGGGAAAGTGCCGCACACAGCTCTTCAGCATCTGCCATAGCCGGCACCCATTTTGGGTGAACAAAACTCGTTACCTGTATCCTGCGCATACCGGCATCTACCAACCTTCGAATGAAATCCAGCTTCATTTCCAGTGGCAAAACACGAGGTAAATTCTGGAGCCCATCCCTCAGTCCTTGCTCTTCAATTATGATTGAATCGGAATTCATATATTTAGTTAATGAAGTTAACTATTTTAAAGCAACCTGCCGCTTGTTTTAAGCCTTTTTATTATTCGGCTACCCTCCTGTTTTTTCTACTATTCTGTGAGATGCTTTCGGCACAAAATCTGACTTCACAACGAGATCTTACTGAACCAGAAAGCAGAACTGCAGACGCACTATGTGGTCCTGTGGAAATAGTTACCATTTGCACCAATCAACCCGATAGCCTTTCACGTTTTTTTGAACGAGGCTGGGGATTAAGGAAATCCGGACCATTTTCGCTGAGTTACCGGGAAAAAAAGAAGTTAGCAAAACACTGGTTATTACCGGCCAACACAAATTTTCAATTAATGTATTTCGATAGACCGGCGGCAACAGGAACAATGCTTCTAAGGATTATAATTTTGGAGCAGGATTCACCTTTAACAAGAAGCGATTATGGCCCCGCTGAAAACGGACCATTTACCATTGGATTTCCCAATGCCAGACAGGAGGAAGTTCACGATAAAATGCTGTCATTGGGATACACCACCCTGGCACCCATGCAGGCAGCCCTTCTCAGCAAGCCCGATGGTTCCAAATACAAATACCTGGAAACAATCTATAAGGGGCCGGAGTGGATGCATGCAGTTGGAATTGAAAGAGGAAACGGAATGCCTCAATTGAGCAACATTGATTCTCTCACCGGAATGGGTGGTCCGGGCTACAGTGCCATGAATGTAACAGGTATGAGTGATACCATGATTGGTTTTTTGACCAATATTCTGGGCTATGAATTACGAAGAGACCAGGTATGGACAACGGGGAATGGATCTGCGTTGGGACTTCCTGCCGGTATCCCTTTTCGCTTTGTTATTGCCTATGCAAAAGGAGCTACCAGTGGTCATCTCCTACTCATGGATTTTAAAAAAAATCAACCCATTCCTTCCGCCCACCTACCCCATCTACCCAATCGCGGCATTGGCATGTATAGCGTGGCAACAGATCATTTGGAAGAAGTTCTAACCCGTGCCATACAAGCTGGTATCCGGGTTATTTCACCACCACAATTGTGTCGGGAACCACTGAAGGGGTCATATAAAAGTATGCTGCTACTCGCTCCCAACCAGGTATACTTTGAGGTAATAGAAAGGAAAAAATAACAGCCGGAGAAATCATTGCTCTCGTCTAATCAGTATATTTATAGGCATATCTCCTCTATACATATGATTCCTTTTTCTATTCAGCAACACTTGCAGGAAGAAATAACGCTTTCATCTGAACAGATTCAATTCTACCAGACTAATCGCTTCATCAAGATTAAGGAAGTACTGAACCAGGCCACCCTCGATTTTTTTAACCAGGTAATATCAAATCGCCTGGAAAAGTTCCGTGAAGAAAAAGTCGACCCCCTGGAAAAACGCGATACGTATGGCAAGGCATTTTTACAAGTCATGAATCTTTGGCGGGAAGATGAACAAATCGCTGCGCTTATTTTTAGCCGACGATTAGCTTCTCTTGCAGCACAACTAATGGGTACTAAAGGCGTGCGACTTTACCATGATCAGGCCTTGTTCAAAGAACCGGGTGGAGGTTATACTCCCTGGCATGCCGATCAGTTTTACTGGCCTCTGAGCAGTGATAAAACAATTACTGCATGGATTCCATTGCAAGCAGTTCCGCGTGAAATGGGCCCCCTGGAATTCAGCGCCGGTAGCCATCGAATTGTTGAGGGCAGAGAATTGGGCATATCCGATGAGAGTGAGCAAAAAATTGCGGAAAGATTAAAAGTTACTGACTGTCCACATATATCCGAACCCTTTGATCTCGGCGAAATCAGCTTCCATTCCGGCTGGGTATTTCATAGAGCCGGTCCTAACCTTAGCGGGAAAATGAGAAAAGTGATGACCATTATTTATATGGATAGTGAAATGAAACTAAAGGCACCTTCCAACAGCA
>JBJTJJ010000040.1:0-2472 GCA_046095445.1 Sediminibacterium sp. | reverse complement strand
CCGGAGCAGATACCAGCCGCTGGATCGGGGGCAATTCGGTGGCACCCAACGACGACAGGGAAGGTCCGGCGATACGCCTATTCCTCAACGATACCAGTTTTCGTGAAGATGGGATAACGAATGAAACACCCTTGTTGATTGCCTTGCTGGCAGACTCTTCGGGCATCAATACATCGGGCAACGGAATCGGACATGACATCACTGCTGTATTGGATAACAATGAGCGGGAAGTGTTGGTGTTGAATGATTTTTATACCGCAGAGAAAGACCGCTTCACGGCCGGCAGCATCCGTTTTCGGTTGCCTGCTTTGCAGGAAGGAGAACATACCATCCGCTTCAAGGCATGGGATCTGGTGAACAATTCCTCGGAAAAGACACTGCGTTTTTCGGTGCGGAAGCAGGAGAAATTTACCCTGGGACGCGTGATGAATTTCCCCAATCCTTTTACCGAAGGCACTACCTTTTCGATTGAGCACAACCAGCCCGGCAAGACCCTCCAACTCGAGCTCGACATCTATGATGTGATGGGCAGGGCGGTGCGGCAGATAAGAACCAATATAGGCAGCTCCGGAACCAGAAATATACAGGTACAATGGGACGGAACGGGGGCGAATGGTGCAAAACTGCCAAAAGGTATTTATATTTACCACCTGAAACTGAATGCAGGCAACAATGTCTTACAAACAAGTGGCCGGCTGATTCGCAACTAAACCCATCGTGCATGATTTGATTTTTACCCTCCAACAGGAAAAGCGGGGCCCGGGCAGCCGGATGTTAATACTAAGTGAAAACACTTTGTTATCGGCCAACGAAAGCTTTACTTTTCCGCTCTATAAGAAGGCAAACATCAAAATGCGAAGGATGAAAACTACCTATCGATTCTCTTATCAGTTATCTGTACTGTTATCTGCTTTGGTATTGGCTGCTCAGACGTTGACAGCGCAGACAAGCTCCATCAACATTGTATCTACGGCAGTGCCCTTTTTAAGAATCTCTCCCGATGCGCGGGCGGGCGGTATGGGTGACATGTCGATTGCCACTGCACCCGATGCCAATGCGGCGTTCTGGAACCTGGCCAAAATTCCTTTTGCCAAAAATCAAACGGCTGTTGCCGTGAATTATACACCCTGGTTAAAAGACCTCGGTTTATCGGATGTATATCTTGCGAGTCTGGCGGGGTACCACAAGTTGAATGATGAGTCCGCAGTTTCTACTTCCCTGCGTTTTTTCAGTTTGGGCAATATTCAGCTCACCGATTTTTCCGGCAATATTTTGAACAATATACGGCCCAGTGAATTTTCAGTGGACCTCGGTTATTCCCGCATCATCAGCGAAAAGATCAGTTTAGGCGTGGCATTGCGGTATATTAATTCCCGTTTGGTGATTGGTGATGTGGGGACCGGTGTGGTGTATAGGGCAGGTACATCTGTAGCGGGTGATGTATCGATGTATTACAATGGAACGGATGAATCGGGTGCCGGACTGACCTGGGGTATTACGCTGGCGAATTTGGGAGCCAAGATCGGCTACACGAATGATGCCCGCAACAAAGATTTTATTCCCGCCAATCTCGGTGTGGGCATTGCCTATACAACGGTGATGGATGGCAACAATCGCCTGATGTTCGGGATGGACATCAACAAATTGCTGGTGCCATCTTTACCGGCTGCAACGGGCGTTTTCAGTACTGATTCTGCCAGTCTCTACAATTATAGAAGTACTGGCGTAGTTTCCAGTTGGTTAAAATCATTTGGTGATGGCACCAATCAGTTAGATGCCTTGCAGGTTTCTTTGGGAGCGGAATATGCCTACAATGAACAATTTTTTGTGCGTGGTGGGTATTTTCATGAGAGTAAGTCCAGAGGCAACCGCCAATATTTTTCGTTGGGTGCCGGTTTCAGCATGGATGCTTTTCAGGTGAATTTATCTTATTTGGTTCCCTCCGGATCAGGTATTACCCGCAATCCATTGTCGAATACCATTCGGGTAGGATTGGTTTTCAACATCAGCAGCCAGAAATAGCGGGCATGCTGTACCTTTGAAGCAGGCCGCCCATGTGGTTGGTCCATTAAATTCAGCACAGATGTCAGTCCGTATCGGTTATGGAATAGATTTTCACCGGTTGGTGGAGGGTAGAGATTTGGTGATAGGTGGGGTACAGATTCCGCACCACAAGGGGGCGTTGGGGCACAGTGATGCAGAGGTGTTGTTGCAGTGGTGCTGTGGTGCAGAGGTGCTGGTGCAGGGTGCAGAGACGATGCAGAGGTGCAGAAGACTGAGGTCTGAGGTGGAGAGGTGGAGAGGCCGCGGTGGAGGGGGGCAGGGTGCATGGGGCATGGTGCATGGTGCAGGGTGTTGTTGAAAGTTGTAGGTGTGCACACGGTGTGCAGATGTGCTGTTGTGTGGAGATGCAGAGGTGCAGAGGAGGTGCAGGGTGCAGGGTGCAGGGTGCAGGGTGCTGATGTGCAGATG
>JBJTJJ010000039.1:0-3373 GCA_046095445.1 Sediminibacterium sp. | reverse complement strand
TTTCATCACCGGGCACTCGATAGGCAGCGGGAATAGCAGCTTCACTTTGCTGCATGAATTCCGGAGCGACGATGACATCAATGATGTGCTCACAGGCAGCCAACATTTTATCGCGGAAGTAGGGCGGGATAAAAATCGGCGTTTCTGCTACCCGAAAATCAAGTGCACCGGGATACGGTGCTTGTAATTCCTGCAGGTAACGTTCATAAGTTGCTTCGCTGAAAGAGGCATTGAAAGATTGGCGCAATTCAGGTATCATGACAAATCCATTGTATAGGAAAATTACTGCATTAATGCCAAATACGCATCACAAAGAAATGGCAGTAATTGCCTCGGTTGCATGGTTCAGAAAATTCGGCAATACATGTGTGTAGGTCCATATAATTTTATCCGGATCCTGCAAGTGTTCCACCATGCTGGTCCATTTTGCTTCCCCATGATTTTCAATGATCGTTGCTTTTTTGTCTTCCCGCTGCAAGTACATCTGCATACCGACTGCATCTGCTTCCGGGTGGAATTGAGTGCCAATGAAGAATGTATTAAAACGCACGGCCATTATAGCACGTTCATAAGGTACATGAGGACGATTTTTTTCTATGGCTAAAATATGTGCCCCGAGTTCGCGTATGCGTGCGTGGTTGGGTTGTATAACCTGAAAATCGCGGCTATCTACACTGTAAAAAGGATCTTTCAATCCCATGAATACAGGTTCTTGGTGACCTTCTTCCAACAGATGAATGGGAAAGATGCCAAAGGCGGTGGATTTTCTCGGGCATACTTCACCGATACTAAAGTAGCGACAGGCCAACTGAAAACTGTGACAAATGAATAGGATATGTTTGGGTGTACCCTTGCCTGAACGATTATAGGCGTCGATGTTTTTTATCCAATCAAAATATTTGTTCTCCCAGGAACTTCCTGCTGATTCCAGTGGTGAACCCGGTCCGCCACTCGATATATAGACATCATAGGAGGTGTCAGGAAGTTGCTCCTGTTGTCTTACTTCAAACTCATGCAATTCAACTGAACATTCCTGTGCTAGTCCCCATTCATGGATCAAACTTCTCAGGCAACGCATACCCTCATTGGGCACGCCCTCATACAGGTCGAGCAATGCAATCCTGATAACAGGTGCAGAAGATGAAGGTGTGCTGCTTTCCATTATTTGAAATAGCTCAAATTGGTTTTTGGCGTAAGCGTGAGCAGGGTCTCGTACATCAGACGTATGGTATCTTCCACATCTTTTTTGTGCAGCATTTCAACTGTGGTATGCATATAGCGCAAGGGGATGGAAATCAAAACTGAGGGACATCCATCATTGGCATACGCAAAGCTATCGGTGTCGGTACCTGTGCTTCTGCTGAGGGTGCGGAATTGAACCGGTATCTTTTTTTGTTTCGCTACATTTTCCACTACCTGCAATAATTTATTATGAATAGCAGGTGCATACGCAAGGGAAGGACCTTTACCACAATGAATATCACCTTCCACGATTTTACTGATCATGGGGGTATTGGTATCATGCGTTACATCGGTGATGATGGCAATATTGGGTTGAATTCTGCGGGCGATCATTTCTGCGCCACGCAAGCCAATCTCTTCCTGCACAGCATTGACAACATAAAGTCCGTAGGGCAATTTCTTTTTATTTTCTTTCAGCAGACGGGCCACTTCTGCTATCATGAAGCCACCGATGCGGTTATCGAAGGCACGGCCGATGAAAAAATCATACGCCAATTCATCGAAACCTTCTTCATAGGTAACAACGGCACCGATGTGAATACCCAGTGACTCTGCTTCTTTCTTGCTACGCGCGCCACAGTCCAGACAGAGATTATCCACTCTCGGTTGTGCCTCTTTTTGATCGGGTTGAGAAAGGCGGGTATGGATAGCGGGCCAGCCGAATACTGCTTTCACCGGTCCTTTTTTTCCGTGTATCCACACGCGTTTGGCGGGAGCCACCTGATGGTCCACACCACCATTGCGTTTCAGATAGATCAATCCCTGGTCATTGATGTAGTTGACAAACCAGGAGATTTCATCGGCATGGGCTTCCAATACAATTTTAAATGGGGCGGTAGGATTGATCACGCCAACAGCAGTACCATAGGGGTCGGTGATGAAGGTGTCAATGTATGGCTTCACATATTCCATCCACACTTTTTGTCCGCCGCTTTCGAAGCCAACGGGAGAAGGGGTGTTGATGTAATTTTTCAGGAAGTTCATGGACTGCTCAGTCAGCAGCGACTTTTCTTTCTTTTTTCCGGCAGTTTTTTTGGACATGCGATCAGTGTGTTAGTAGGTGAGCGAAGATGCCAAACAATGCTTTCACCGGTATTAGTCCGTCTATCAACCACAGGTAGTCAAGTACGGGTGTGTTCCGGTTCAGTGATCGGCATGCAAATATCAGTAAAACCCATGGAATACAGTTCAGAAGGACGGCTGCCGGTGGATAACCTGTTTGCAGGAAAGGAAGTATTTCCAACAGAGTTCCGATGATGCTGATGGGAAGTATAAGGCGAAACAGCAGATTCTCCATACCAACGCGTATGGCCCATGTTTTTAGTTGCTGGTTATGGTCTGCATCGAAGTCTTTGATGTCGAAAAGCATGCCGATGGCAGTGAAAAAGAGGGTTTGTTGGGCCAATAAAAGCAGGAGGGATGAGGAAGGGATGAAAGGGGTTGTAGGATGTTGATTCCACCATACCGGAATGAGTAGGGAGCATCCGCTCCAAACCAATGCGATGATGATGGGTTTGAGCCAGCCATATTGCCGCAGGTTCAGGCGGGAATGACCCGGCTGGATGCCACCGTAATAGAGTAGGGCGAGTGAGGGAAATAGCCAGGCGGGCCAGTTGGCGGTTGGTGGAAGTGTAAATAGACGGACTGCAAGTAGCGGGAGGAAAGGAAGACTGAGGAAGACCAGTGAAATGGCTAGAATAAGTTGGCTGATGAAGAGTTGGGGGTGGTATTGTTTGTACCAATTAATTCGATCATCAGTTGGGGTGGCGGTGGGTGCTGAACTCAGGTAAGCATGGGTATAGAATAGGAGGGTGGAAAGGCAGAGAAGGAGGAAGAGTCTAGGTTGTGGGGGGAGGTGCAGAACGATGGATGTTTGCAGCAGCAAGGAGAAAAGACAAAAGGCATAGAAGAGGTTGCTGTACAACAACAGGCGGGGGAAGCCGGAGGAACGCATTATCTCAGGAGGATGATGGGTGGTGATACGAGTGTATCACTTATATTTTTTGCTTTATCGCGCAGCCAGAATTTAAAAGTGGCTGTATCATTTTTATTACCACAGCCGGTAATAACAGGATAGTTCCCGATATTGGCATTATAGGCAAATCCGATTTCCAGAACACCTTCTAGGTTG
>JBJTJJ010000038.1:0-1176 GCA_046095445.1 Sediminibacterium sp. | reverse complement strand
GCATAATACGGTTGTTTAAATGGGTGTCGTAAGAATATAGGAGTGCTTGCCTTCATGCATTTAACCACTGGGTCTCGCTTCGGTGTGCTCCCACCCAACTTCTTTTTTTTCCCGTTCTGAAAATAGCACAAAAAGCCGAATCCTTACATGTCAGCCCCAAAAGCATCTGTATCAAGAAATGCACGATCAAAATGTCTTTTAACTAGTGCTCTAGTCTACAAGTAATATAGCCAATTACAAATAATTTTTTTATCCCTTTTCAACCGTGCTTCTACGTTGAATACTTATTATTGACCCCTGCATCTAAGCAAAAAAGCAACTTCCCAGTCATCTGCAATTTTAGTATACGATCCCGCATAAGTATGTTGGCGATGCTGAATAAGCCGTTCTTCTACATTAACAGTCTCGCCTATATAATAGCTGTCTGCTGATGGACTATATATCACATATACAAAATGCATAAAAAACAATAGCCCCGAATTAATCGGGGCTATTAAGTGGTGTGGGCCGGCCCCGACAAGTCGGGGGAGCCGGCGTCAATGTGGTGTGGGCCGGCCCCGACTAGTCGGGGGAACCGGCGTCAATGTGGTGTGGGCCGGGATCGAACCGGCGACACAAGGATTTTCAGTCCTTTGCTCTACCGACTGAGCTACCGCACCATTCTTTTACATGCGATGAAGAAACTATCTTGGACGCAAGTCCGCCAAAGGCGGACGCAAATATAAGGACTTGCCCCGTTTATTCAGGGTTTATCCACCGTTTTTTTAGAATTTTTGGGAGCCGACTCCACCGTCTCCAGAATTTTACATTACACGCGACAAGACCATCTTTACCTCTTCCTTGCCTACTCGGCCCTTCCAGGAAAGTTCATTGGTTCCAATGCCCTCCACCTGAAAACGAATAGGGCCTCCGTGATCTCGCAAATGAGAAATACTTAATTGTCCACTCTTAGTATCGAACACATAGCTTGAATAAAAACTTGCCCGCTGGTCAAAAACATATGGGTTCGTACAAAAATGTACGTCCCTATCAGAATCTATATAAACTGTTGACCATGCCTCTGCATCTGTTAGCCAGGCATCCGCCGGAACAGGAGATCCATTGCGCTCCAGTTTCATAACGCGCCACTTGCCCTGCAGCGGTGAAGAAACAAACGCGGCCTTTACGGAACCTTTA
>JBJTJJ010000037.1:0-2188 GCA_046095445.1 Sediminibacterium sp. | reverse complement strand
ACGGTTATTAGCTCCGAAACGAGATGAACCATCAATACGTCCGCTGAATGACAAAAGATATTTGTCCGCATACTTATAATTGGTCCGCAGGAAGTAAGACAAGAAACGAAAATCTGTCTGAGAAGAACTACCACCAGAGATGGTAGCTGCACTCGCAATCCGCTGATAAGAATTAGAGGGGAAATCCAAACCTTCAACAAAATTAGAAGAGCTTCTGGACTGCTGATATTGCATACCCAAGGTTGCGGTGATATCACTCTTTCCGGCTGACTTCGTAAAATTGAAGTAATTATTGGTATTATAGTTGGTGATGAACACAGCCCTGTTAGAACCTAGACCGCGCGCAGCACGGGTCTGGTTTCTCACAGTTTGAGACTGGAAGTATCCTTCTTCTTGCTGAGACATGATGTCCATACCAAACTCTGACTGGAAAGTCAAGCCCGGCAACAATTTAATGGTAGCATAGCCTGTACTAAAATTTCTGAAAGACTCGGCTGTGAAGCGGCCATAGTCAACAGTAATTTGTGGATTATAATACATCGGCAGATTCACATTTCCGGGAGGAGTTCCAGTAGGCAACCCTGCACCGGGTTGGCCGGCAGGAATGATATTTGGACTCATCGGCATCAACGCTACACTCTGCAAAGGGTTGGCGAATGCATTATCGTCGGGCAGACGTCTGTTAAATGAACGGGCAAAATTGGTAGTCAAACCAATGGTCAGCCAATCAGTTGCTTTGTGATCGATGTTCATGCGGGCAGTCATACGCTCCAGGTTGTTACCAATGATGATACCACCCTGATCCAGGTACTGACCGGAAATGAAGAACTTGGTTTTATCGTTGCCGCCGCTCATCTGCAGATCAACCTGGCGGTATTGTCCTTTTTGGAAAACAACATCCTGCCATTCGTATGTTCTCTTAGGGTCTGTTCCCCAAAGGCCAAAACTTTGATTGTTCATCCAAAACTTGGCAAATTCTGTATCGCTAAAGGGGTCGGTTGTTGGAACACCAAAAAAGTCATCAACATATTTAGCACCCTCCAGCAACAATTCAGCATACTGTTCTGAATTCAACATTGGGACACGACGGCTGGATTGTGCATTACCGGTTTGAACGTTCAATGACACATTGGTCTTTCCACCCTTACCTTTCTTGGTTGTGATCAGCACCACACCATTAGCAGCGCGGGAACCAAAGATGGCACCGGCAGAAGCATCTTTCAATACTTCTATAGACTCAATATCGTTGGGGTTCAGGTCAACCAATGGGTTAGTAGCACCACCATAGCTGCTCTGGCTTCCTGTTGTGATAGGCACACCATCTACAACATATAATGGTTCGCTACCCGCAGAGATAGAAGAACTACCGCGAACGCGCACACTCACTGCTTGTCCGAGTTTACCACTCTGGCTGTTTACATAAACACCCGCAGCTTTACCTTGCAAAGCAGCGTCCACTGAAGGCGTAGGCATGAACTCGATTTCCTTGCCTTTAACGCGGGCAATGTTTCCTGTCAGTTCCTTCTTAATCTGAGAACCGAAACCGGTCACTACCACCTCACTCAGTGATTTTACATCAGGAGTTAGCTGGATCATCAGATTGTTGGAAGTAGCAGCCAGTTGACGTGCCTCGAATCCTACTCCGGTGATTACCAGTGTAGCACCCGTTTTTACATTAAGGGAAAAGGAACCATCGTTACCGGTGTTCGTACCGTTTTTAGTCCCTCTCTCCAAAACCGAAGCTCCGGCTACCGGAGCCCCTTTCTCGTCCACAACCTTTCCGGTTATGGTGGAATTCTGTGCAATCGCGCTGATGGCGAAGAAAATTGCACATAAACCCATCAAGATACTTTTTCTCATGTAGTTGGTTTTTAGTTATTGATCGACAAAGTTTTAGTATGACAATAAAGAAATGTTAAATGCTGCACTTAAAAAAATTTATGCACTATTAAAATAGGAATTGTTAAACAATTTTTTAGCTGGGTGCGAATGTATTTAACAATTTTCGATTTATCTTGGAAAATTTCGAATTCTGCACCTCCCACCTTTTTAAATTTGCCCCTCAACACTATGTCACTCAAACCAGTACAAATTAAACCAACAAGCCTATCATTAACTCTAAAGTTGCAAAAAACTAGATTCGCTAACAAATCGTTAACAAATTAAAGAAAATAAATCTGTCTCTATA
>JBJTJJ010000036.1:0-1418 GCA_046095445.1 Sediminibacterium sp. | reverse complement strand
GTATTCGCTTGAGTATCACCCGCCCCTACCGAAAATAGGCTCTGGTTTTATTGAGTTGCCCCCTCGCTTATTTTAAATAATTTTGCTGCATGATTAAATGTTTTAATCTGCTACTGCTATTATTGCTTTTGTCTACCGGATGCAAACAAAAGCTAGGGATTCAAGGGAATCAACCTATTGGAGATACCGCCCTCTACTATCCTGTCAAATTTTATCTACAGGAACAAATTCGTGAAAATGATTTAAGGAACTTACCCAGAACTCTGCACTACTCTCTGAATGGCAAAAAAGCGGAAAGAATCATTAATCGTGATTCATTTTTATTATTCAGTCAGTCATTTCTAGATGTAATCGAAATTTTCTCCAACAATAAATTTCGGTTCTCTGAAACAGTGATGCACGATTTAAGTACCCAAAGCTATACCCTCAGTTATCGTCCTATACAAGCCAATTCAGGAGAGATAGATTATATTGACATATTACTCAACGAAAAGACACAACTCGTCAAAAGAATTGATATACGCAGCAACAAACGAGAGGAAGGAAAGCTCATCAATGAGCACTTCAGCTGGCGCACGGATAAAGGATTTTTAATTACCCGAGCAACCGAATTGAAAGATAGTAACCTCACAGAGGTGATTGATGTAAGTTGGGAACTCCAAAACCGGCAACCTTTATGACAAAAGAAGAGTTTGCTGCTATAGCCCCTGGCATTCCACATTTACCCGGCATTTATCAATACTACGGGAAAGAAAATCACTTGCTCTATGTGGGAAAAGCAAAGGATTTAAGAAAGAGAGTTGCTTCTTATTTTTCTCAGGACAGAATTTCGTATAAAACACACGAACTCGTAAAGAGAATCCAGCGAGTAGAATTCACTATTGTAGATACGGAGCAAGATGCTTTCTTATTGGAAAATGCACTGATCAAAGAATATCATCCCCGCTACAACATCATGCTGAAGGATGATAAAACCTATCCTTACATCGTAATCAAGAAAGAGCCTTTTCCCAGGGTTTTCCTTACAAGAAGAAAATATGCTGATGGGTCTGAGTACCTGGGCCCCTTTACATCAGTAGGAAAACTCAGGGAATTGATGGAACTGGTCAAACAAATGATTCCGCTGCGCACTTGTAAACTCCCACTTTCAACTAAAAATATAGCCAAAGGCAACTTCAAGGTCTGTCTGGAATATCACCTGGGTAATTGTAAAGGGCCCTGTGAAAACAAACAAACTGAAGAAGATTATAACAATTCATTGCAACAAGTTAGAAATATACTTAAGGGTAATCTTCAGCCTGTTACAGCATTGCTCAAGGATAACCTGAGAGATGCGGTTAAAAATCTTCGCTTCGAAGAAGCAGCCGGCATTCAGAAAAAACTTTCCTACCTGGAGGACTATCAAGCCAGGTCAGTGG
>JBJTJJ010000035.1:0-6749 GCA_046095445.1 Sediminibacterium sp. | reverse complement strand
GAATACCCCACTATTCTTTAATCGCGAAGATCGATTCTATCAGTGGCAGAAGAAAGAAGATATTAGCCAGGTAGCTCGATTCATGCCGGAGGGGAAGATGGTTATCCCCGCAGAAGAATGGCCTGCAGCCTTAACTTCCACCATTATACCCCTTTCCAGAGAATATAAGGTGCATTTTGGCAATTTACCCCGTGAGGAGGTAAAGGATGAAAAACCACAGATGAAAGTGGTGCTTCGGGAGAAAAAAGAAAACCTGCTCTTCCAGCCAGTTTTCAGTTATCGAGGTTATGAAGTAAAGTCAAGCGATAAGGAACAGATTTTTTTACCACTTGCTGACCGACTACTTGTGATCAAACGCCAATTGGCAGCAGAGCGTGCTTTTTATGACAAAATTGCTTCCCTTCATCAGGGCTTCTTCAAGACCGATGACGGAGTGCTTGCACTCAAAGGATCTGAAGTACTGAAAAATAACTGGTTCTTCCTTTTTGTGGATGCTGTGCAAGAGCAAAACATTCCTATTCAGGGACTTGATTCTTTGAAAAATTTCCGTTTCAATACATCAAAGCCGTCCACTAAAATATTTATCAGTAGTCACACAGACTGGTTTGATGCTAAAGTTGAAATCAGTTTTGGACACCAAAAAATTACGGTTGATGATGTGAAAAAAGCATTGGCCAACAAACAACAGTTTGTTCAATTGCAAGATGGTTCACTGGGTATCTTACCGGATGAGTGGTTAAAGAAATATGCACTGCTATTCAGGGTTGGTGATGGAAAAGCAGGCAATATGAAACTTAGTAAGTACCATTTCAGTGTCATTGAGGAATTGTACTTACAGCGTGACGAACAAGAGTTGTATTTCCAACTGGAAGAAAAATATGAACGGCTGCGGGAAAATCATTCAATACAGCCCATCGATCCACCAGCTCATCTGATTGAAGTACTTCGCCCCTATCAACAAAGTGGATTTCAGTGGCTCAATTATCTCAGGGAAGTAAAATGGGGAGGTATTTTGGCTGATGATATGGGATTGGGAAAGACTATACAAGCATTGAGTTTCCTGCATCACCTGAAAAAAGAAAACGGGAACTTACGTGCATTGGTAGTATGTCCGACTACACTGCTTTTCAACTGGCAAAATGAAATACAAAAATTCACACCCGGCCTAAGTTTTTATGTGCACCATGGCAGCTCGAGGTCGCGGGAGTTCCTTCGCAAGCATGATATAGACATTATCATTACTACCTATGGTACTTTGCGGAGTGATATCAGACAACTAGTTGAGCTATCATTTGATTATGTGGTACTGGATGAAAGCCAGGCCATCAAAAATCCTAGTAGCAAAGTGACACGTGCCGCAGGTCTGCTGAAAGCCGCTAACAGACTTTGCTTGAGTGGTACACCTTTACAAAACAATACATTTGACATTTTTGCTCAAATGAATTTCCTTAATCCGGGCATGCTTGGATCAGTCGAGATGTTCAAGCAGGAGTTTTCTATCCCCATTGACAAATTTGGAGAGAAAGAGCAAAAGGAGCACTTGCGTAAATTGTTATATCCTTTCATTCTCAGAAGAACCAAGGAACAAGTAGCACGGGATTTACCCGAGAAACAGGAGATGGTCTTGTTTTGTGAAATGGGAGAGGAGCAGCGCAAGATTTACGAGGCGTACAGAAATGATTATCGCGACAGAATCCTGGGCATTGTCGATGAACAAGGCATACAGAAATCACAACTGACCATTTTACAGGGGCTGATGAAATTGCGCCAAATCTGTGATAGTCCGGCCATTGTTAAAGAGGAAGAAAGATATCCAAACCACTCTGTTAAACTTGAGGAACTGGGGCGTGAAATCACAGAGAATATCAGCAACCACAAGGCATTGGTATTTTCTCAGTTTCTGGGCATGTTAGCATTGATCAAAGAGAAGATGAAGGAACTGGGAGTTGAATATGAATATTTTGATGGAAGCAGTACTGTCAATGAAAGGGAGCGTGCCATCCGCCGCTTCCAGGATGATGATAGTTGTCGTGTATTCCTGATTTCATTGAAAGCAGGGGGTGTTGGATTAAATCTGACAGCAGCAGATTATGTTTACATAGTTGATCCCTGGTGGAATCCTGCAGTAGAACAGCAGGCTATTGACAGAACACATAGAATCGGACAAACCAAGAATATTTTTGCTTATCGTATGATTTGCAATGATACGGTAGAAGATAAAATACTGAAACTACAGGAGCGTAAACGTAGCTTAGCAAGAGACCTGATCACAGATGATGATGGCTTTGTTAAGAGTCTTACCCGTGAAGATGTGGAATACCTCTTCAGTTAAATCTTGATGTAAAGAAAAATTACTTTTTCTTGATTTCGGCAGACGCTATCATGGACTCGGGATTTTTCTGAAATTCCGCCTTACATTCAGCAGAACAAAATCCGAGCACATCATTTTTATAATGGGCAGTATCGGAAATGCCAGCAGTTACCGGCATGCCACAAACAGGGTCTTTCGTGTTATTCACTAGTGATAAGTCATAGGTAGTTGCTGCAACTTCCTGATGCATAGTGGTATCATTTCCCGGTGTTGTAGCCGTTGTGGTTCCTGCTTCACAGGAGGCGAAACAGCAGATCATAATAGTAGCAAGGGGAAAAAAACGCAGGTATCGGGTTTTCATAAAAGGCGGTTTAGATGGATAAATCTTTTTTTATCGAATCATTAAAACAAAGTTATCATCAATTATGCTTATCAAGCTCTATTCCTCCATTTTTAAGATGTTTTATAAGCTTTTGACTACTATAAGGGCTGATTCACCGATTTTAAGGAATTGAACACCAACTATCCGCGTAGTTTTCCGTTTGAATGTATAGTGACTGATGTGAAATGAATCGGTCGTACTTTTGCAAATGATGAAACCCACACTTATGCGCTTATTGTCCCTTTTCATTCTGGTGGCAGCTTTTTCCCTTCCAGGGACTGCCCAAACTGTAGGAACTATTAGGGGAAAACTGATTGATTCGGTGAATAAGCAATCACTTAAAGATGCGACAGTTGCTATTCTGGATGCACGCGATTCCACGCTGGAAGTATTTGGATTGGCTGCTGCTGATGGGAGTTTCAGCATTACCAATATCCCCTTTGGAGCAATGATTTTGCAGGTAAAATTTGCTGGATATGAGCAATGGGAAAGAAAATTGACTTTTTCTAAAGAAAATGCCACTGTTAACATCGGAAATATCTATTTAAAAATTGCTGCAGGCACATTGGGAGAAGTGACAGTGACTGCGTCACCGGTTCAAATGAAAAAAGATACCGTCGAATTCACGGCAGGTGCTTTTAAGACTAAACCGAATGCCGTAGCTGAAGATCTTTTGAAGAAGATACCCGGCATGGAAGTGGACAAAGACGGTACCATCAAATCACAGGGTGAAGTGGTACAGCGAGTTCTGGTAAATGGAAAGCGCTTCTTTGGGGATGACCCTAAAATGGCTACCCGCAATCTCCCGCCCGATGTGATTGACAAGATTCAGGTTTTTGATGACCAGAGTGATCAAGCCAAGTTCACCGGTTTTGATGATGGTAATCGCGTGAAAACTATCAATATCACTACGAAGAAAGACATGAAGACCGGCGCTTTCGGTAGAGTCGTTGCAGGTATTGGTTCTGATGAGCGCTATGATGAAAGTATTAACCTGAGTTTAGTCAAGGGCGAACGCCAAATCACTTTGTTAGGTCAGGCCAACAATATCAACAAGCAAAACTTTAGTCAAAATAATATTGGAGGTGGGAGAGTGGGTGGAGGAGGAATGATGGTTGCTATAGGTGGTGGTGGTTTCGGAGGCGGTGGGGGTAGTACCGGAAGTGGTATCACATCGGTACTAGCCGGAGGTATCAACTACCGCGATGCCTGGAGTCCGAAGACAGATGCTTATGGAAGTTATTTTTATAACCGTCCTCAGACATTTGTCTCACAAAAAAGCAATTCTCAGAATATTTTCAATGCAGACTCATCTATCTACAATAATTCACAATCCGAGTCAGATACCCGCAATGAGAACCATCGGTTTACTTTCAATTTGGAAAACCGAATGGATTCCAGTAATACATTGATCTTCCGTCCTAACCTGGTTTTTCAAAATAGCCAGCCTACCAGTGTTTCATCCAATATAACCACTGCAGGTCCAAAAGGTGTCTTGGTGAATGAATCACAATCCAGAAATAATAGCGTTCGAAGTGGCTACAACGTAAATGGATCTTCTCTCAGTTTCCGTCACCGCTTCGCCAAAAAGGGCCGAACACTCTCTTTCGAATTAGGATTCTCTGGCAGCCAGAATCAGGGTGAGGGCTATACTTATTCGGTCAATACTTTTTATCTGCCTTTCAAGAGAACAGATACCATCAATCAGTATTACAGAGATAGTTCTAAGTCTATCAACTTGAATCCATCGGTGTCTTTTACTGAGCCAATTGGCAAAAAAGGGAACCAAATGATAGAAATCCGGTATAGTCATAATTATACCAATAATATTACTTCAACAACTACTTATAACTATAACTCAGCCATTGGTAAGTTTAGCCAGTTCGATAGTCTTTTCAGTAACTCTTTTGATTTTACTTCCCGTGCTAATACTGTTAATTTAAATTATCGTATTCAGCAACCCAAGTATAACCTGAATTTCGGAAGTGGTGTTCAGTTCATGGATATCAATAGCTTGAATACTACTAAAAATGTATTGGTAGCCCGGAGTTTTGTTAACCTGACACCTCAGGCGAACTTCACCTATAATTTCACCCGCACCAAGAGTCTGCGTATGTTCTATAATGGACGTACAGGTCAACCATCCAACACCCAGTTACAGCCAATCCTGACTACTACTGACTCTGTTAATTTCCAAATTGGTAATCCCAATCTTCGTCCACAGTTCACTAATAGCTTGCGCGTTTTATACTCTTCCTTTGATCCATTTACCCAACGCATCATTTTTGCTACCATTAATGCTACCATCATTAATCATGACATTCAAAGTTCAGTCACGATGTTGCCAACCGGTGGTCGCAAAACAACCTATGTGAATCTGAATGGAACTTACAATATATCCGGTTACTTCAACTATGGTTTCCCCATCAAAAAGCCAAAGTCTAACCTGAATCTTCAATCCAATGTTTCCTATATACAAAGTCAGTCTTTGCTGAATGGAATCAATAACTATACTAGAAATACTATCCTGGGTCAGACAGTAAAATGGACGACCAACCTGAAGAAGAATTTTGATATGAACCTTAGTACTTCCTATACCTATAATCCGGTAAGGAATACGCTGTCGCCCAATCAAAATACCAATTTCACAACTTGGTCTATGGCAGCAGACTTTACATTGTACTCTGATAAGGGATGGGTTATTGCCAGCGACTTTGATCTTACCAAATATGGCAACCGACCAGCAGGATTCAATACATCTGTTTTTCTCATCACACCCTCCATTGCCAAGCAATTCCTGAAAAATAAAGCAGGTGAACTTCGTCTGAGCTGTTTTGATGTACTGAAGCAAAACCTTGCCATCAGCAGCTCTGCCAGTGCTAACCAGATCGTGAATACACTCACCAATAACCTGACTCAGTATTTCATGCTAACCTTTACATATAACCTTCGCAATTTCGCCGGACAACAATCTATGCGCGGCGGAAATATGATGATGCGTGGAAATGAAGGTATGCGTTTCATGATGAATGGAGGCGGTGGTAATAACCGACGCGGTGGGTTTTAAATTATATAACAATCTGCTATTTTACCTGTGCCGGTTTTCATCAAATGTTGTTTCTTTGCGAGACAAAACCGGAACTTCCATGAAAAAGACACTTCTTTTTTTATCTATTGCCTTTCTTCCCATTTGCCTTTGGGCCCAGGTTAAAAAGCCGGTAGCTCTGGCTGCAAAACCCAAGCCGGTGGTTGGCCCGGTGGCCGGACTAAAAACCATGTCCGACAGTGTTAGTTATTCTGTTGGGGTAAAGATTGCCCAAAGTCTTAAAACACAGGGCTTCGATGACCTCAATTTTGACATGATTAAAAAAGCATTTACTGATGTAAAAAATGGTGCTAAACCCATTTTAACCGAAGAGGTTATCAATAAGTGTTTGGGACAATTTCAGGAGAAAAAAAATGCCGAACGTATTATGGCCAATAAAAAAGAGGGTCTTGCCTTTTTAGCTGCCAATGCAAAACGTCCGGGTGTGGTAACCCTTCCCAATGGCTTGCAATATGAAGTAATGAGGGCAGGTAAGGAAACGACGAAGCCTACCATTGATAGTAAGGTACGTTGTCATTATCATGGAACCCTGATTGATGGGAGGATTTTTGATAGTTCGGTGGACAGAGGAGAGCCCATTACCTTTCCACTGCGCAATGTCATTCGCGGCTGGCAGGAAGGTCTGCCCTTGATGACAGTAGGTAGCAAGTGGAAATTTTTCATCCCTTCAGATTTAGGTTACGGCGATGCCGGAACAGGAGGCCCAATTGGCCCGGGCTCTACCCTGATTTTTGAAGTGGAATTATTAGGGGTTGAAAACTAATCGGACATACTAATTTAGCGAAGCATCGATCAAGAAGCATAAATCATAGCGCATGAATCAGTCATTTGTTAACCGCATTGAAAAAGAGCTGGAAGAAATTCGTCAAGCCGGATTATTCAAGCAGGAACGTATCATCGCCAGTGAACAAGGTGCGGAAATATTGGTGAACGGTAAACGGGTATTGAAT
>JBJTJJ010000034.1:0-3746 GCA_046095445.1 Sediminibacterium sp. | reverse complement strand
TTCTATATACTAGTGAAAGATATTTGGGAATGGAAAAAACTTACCCGCTCCCTGAATTATCAGTGCTATGTATTCCCCTCCCTTGGGTATTTCGACAATGGGTATGACTGGCTGAATTTTAATGCCACCCTATCTGTAGCTTACCGTTTCTGAGTTGTATGGGTATTGAAAGCCCGTATATATTTTATAGTCCAGCATCTCAGAGAAGTTTATTAATCTCTCCTCCTCCCCACCACCATCATCAACGCTACCATAGCTGATATAGCGATGATCCCCCCCAGCAGCAATCCCTGCCACCATTTCCACTCATTCTTCTTCAAAGGCATCTCAGGCCTGTCAACTACCTGTACCGTTGGTGTCTCCTGTATCAGCGCCGTCTTGCTGATCTCTAAATTCTTCACGATTTCCGCAAACACCGTACTCTGCAAATACTTATTGCGAGTGCTGATCTCAGCATCTACCTGCGGTGAAGCATAAGCAGGATTGGCATCCAGCAATCGTTGGGTGGCAGCTGCTGTCGCATAGGTTTTATTGTCGAGCACAATTCCCAAACTATCCGCCCTTTTCTGTAACCGATCAATGTTCGCTTTCAAGCGGCGCGTCTTTGTATCTACATAGAAATCTGTCGTCACTTGCAAGAGCCGCTCGCAAATTTGCTGGCTGAGGTACTCATCCCTTGTCGTTGCTTCCAGTTCAAAGAACCCTAATTTTTTATCGGTCTTCGCAATCCGCATTTCTTTTTCCAGCAATCGCTTGATAATCGTTTGCAGCAAACTATCCGTCAATCGATCTTCTCCACCCACTGCAGCGAACATTATCTTTTTTCCACCTGCGATGGCTGTCCATTTTTCCTGTAATCCATATACCGCCACATACTGATCTGCCAGGGTCATCTTTACATCCTGCGCCGGTGTTAGCAGCGTCTTCTTCAACAGACTGCGGCTCTTCAGTAACTCGAGCACATTGTCGCCTGCTAATACCCCATTCCCTCCCGTCATTCCCCCAACATCGAAACCAAATTGTCCCGCCAATGCGGAGATCAGGGAACCACCTGAACTCTTAGCATCCTCTACCACAAATGTCAGCCGGGCAGTGTACGTGGTCTTCTTCATCCATGCATAGCCGGTCCCTGCCAGCGCACCTCCCACCAGGGCAAGCAGCAGCCAGTTTCTTTGTTGCAATGCCCAGCGCAACCTTCCTAACACATCCCGCACCAGATCGGTGAAGGAGAAGGGCGATTCTTCGCGGTTGAAGGGATCAGTAGGTAGTTGATTCTTGTCAGACATGATAACGCGTCGTTGTATCAGGATGGATCAATTTTTCTATCTATTTTTTCTAATTTTTTTCTATCTATTCAGTACAGTAACCAAACTTATCAAAGTGGCCAGTGAACCAATCAGCGATGATATCTCCAGTACACTTAGATTCTTGCGGCCTGTTTCAGATTTATCAGGTACAATGATCTTACTGCCGGGTTTCACTTTGGGATAGTGGCGGAAGAACAGAAAATGTTTGATCTTTTGATTGATACCATTGCTGTATTGCACGTATGACTTATTGAGGTTGCCCCGATCAGTTACCCCACCTGTCTCCGAGATATAAGATAAAAATTTCGGACTGTCATAGCGCAGGATCTGTGGATTGAATACGGCTCCCTGTACTTCTACAAAAGTCTGCTGGCGGGGAACAAAAATGCTGTCATCGGGTTGCAGTAAAAATCTCTCTCCACCGGCACCCTGGTTGTCTGATAACACATCTGTACCAACCCGCAAGCCCCTGCGAAATACCTGCACATCGCCCATAGCTGCATAAGGGGAAAGTCCGCCGGACCGTTGTAACAATTCCTGAATGGTTTCATTTCTTTTCTCCAGTGCATAATCACCTGCATACAACACTTCTCCCCGCACTTTTACCTTTCCGGGATCACGGAAATTCAGCAACTGCGGTACGAATACATAATCGAGTGGTGCCAGCGGCGTTTTTTTATTACGGGCATTGTTACCGGTAGTATCCCAGGCAACCGTCAGTACTTGTAACAGCGTATTCGCCAGCGTATCTGCCTTGTTGTTCAGCAAACGGGAAATCTCTACTTTGTGGGTTGCTGCATCAAATGAAAATCCGCCGGCCATCAATATGGCATCTTCGAGGGTAAGTCCGTCCCGGTACGGAATGGTGATGGGCTTATTCACGTTTCCGGCAATCACCACGGTTGGCACATCCCGCAGACTATCCTTCGATAAAATCGTAATGGAATCTTCGCGCTCGAGAAGTATATCGGACTGCTGTCCGTTGATGATGTCTTGCACATGAAAGGAAATCAATTGTCCGCCCGTACCGGGTTGCTGGCGCATCAGGTAACCGCGCTGCATCAGGGCATCTCTTCTCAATCCATCCGCTTGCCTGATCAGTTTCGCAACGGTTAAACCACTAGTCAATTCATAGTTGCCGGGTTTTTGCACTGCACCTGCTACCACTACTCGATTGGAAAAACCGGAACGTATTTTTTCAATGTCAACGAAATCACCATTTTTGGGAATGAAATAAGCAAAGTCGGCAGCCGCAACATCTTTCACTCTTTTTTCCTGCTCTCCATTCTGCACCACTTTGGCAGTACCTACCCAGGCAGCCGATTCATATCCGCCCGCCAGATTCAGCAGGTCTTGCAGGGTTTCTTTTTCCTGCAATTCATATACCATTGGTCGCTTCACCTGTCCGTTCAGGGTGACCCTTTTTCCATACACGGGAAAGCGAATCACATCCTGGTCTTCCAGCCGGATGCTTTTACTCATGATACCCTTTTGCAGGAAATCATAAAAGTCAATGGTCTCTATTACCTTGTTGTTGCGGATCAATTCTATTTTGCGCAGCGAACCATTTTCTGCCGGACCATTTGCTTTGTACAACACATTGTAAAAAGCAGCAAGGGATGATACCTGATATGTGCCCGGTATCTCTGCTTCCCCCACCACGGTTACCCGGATGGTTTTGAAATTCGTTACCGTTACCAATACCTGTGTTTTCCCCGATGCAATCGCGGGATAAGCCACTTTCATTTTTGACTTGATCAACTTGGTGGCATCATCGAGGGTGAGTCCGCTTACCTGCAAGGAGCCGGCATAGGGGAGTACAATTTTTCCGTTGGCATTGACAATCGCATCTACCGACGCTTCATTGAGTCCGGTATATTGTATATTGATCTCATCATCCGGACCCAGCACATATTGTTGTGGAGTGGTGAGCCGTACATTGGGTGCAAAACTGATGGCTGCGTTGTTGAAAAAATCAAAACCATAATACTGACTCTTTCTTTTGATGGCAGGCATTTCCTTCACCCAGGAGCTATCCAACAAAAAGCCACTGGAATCTTTCAGCACGGGTTCATTTTTTCCGGACTTCCCCTTTGCCTGCATGCCCATCAATCTTTTTTTCAGTGCCCCGACTTCAGCAGCAGGTAGCCCCCTTTTCACCAGCAGGGAGATGGCATCATTCTCCGATAAACCACCTCGCTGGGCTTGCTGAAACAATTGTAACAATTGTTGGTCACTGAACTGATTGACACGTGCCGAAGAAAGATTGGAGGCATCGATCGTCTGACCGGTTGCCTGCAATTGAAACGCAGCCAATGCAAGCAGCAGAAGTGGATATAGTAAATATTTTACATGTAATTGCATGAGAGGAAATTGGTAGGAACAAATATCCACAATTTTCCCTATAAACAGTGGAAAAACGGCATTTTGGACTTACAG
>JBJTJJ010000033.1:0-7479 GCA_046095445.1 Sediminibacterium sp. | reverse complement strand
GTATAATACACATGAAAATTGACTACTTCACCATCTTTGAAGGCAAAATTTCTAATGCCCCCGCAAAACTCCTCCTGACGTGGTGAAAAAGATACTGATAGCAAAATGAAAAAGAAAAGCAACATTTTTTTCATAAGACATCCTACTGATGACTTAGAAAATACGCTTACCCCCAATATCAACAAACTTCCTGCCAAAGCTGGAATGATCAGGTTGACCAGCCAGATTCCTGCTGCTGTCGCAACAATGCCAGCATAATTGGCACTTACCAAACCGAGCAACCAGATGCTGATTTGTCCCCTGAAACCTAACTCCGCCAGTGCGATGGAAGGTATCAGTGCCAGTACCATCAACATCAATGATACCAGTGCCGCACCTATTGACCAACCCACTTCCACACCAAACAAATTCAGCAACAAAAGATATTGAGATGTATAGATAACAAATCTGATTAGAGAAAGCAGTAAAATAGTTGTTAAAGTATGCGTGGCGAGTGCTGTTAACTTTTGAAGGAAAAATGAAAATTTTTGAAAAAATCGAAATGTCAACAGCCAGTTAACCATAGCGGTTGGATTGAAATACAACAATACCAGTAAAAAAATTACCCCAACCAATAGCAGATTCAACAATTTCAGCCAGGTACCTGAAATAGCACCGGAAAAAATGGTGAGCTGTGGCTGAAAAATTTGCAGAAAAAGCAATCCGAGCCAGCCGGCAGCAATGGTCACCAGTAATTGGGCCAAACCGCCCATGATGGATATCACTGCCCCCCGGATACGATTGCCCTCAGAAAGAAAAAGTGCCCTGCCGGCTGGCTCTCCCAGGCGATTGATGGTGGTGAAGGCAACTGCTTGTCCGGTGAACACTGCGCGGATAGCACGATAAAATGAAATAGGTTCCAGACAATTCATCAAAACCTTCCATTTATACGCTTCTATAGTCCAGTTAAGCAACATAAGCACCAATATGATTGTCCAGGTGGCTGCATGCTGAAGAGTAAACGCCGCTAAAATCATTGTTTTGGCAGCAGCCAGATTGGGTTGCTCCCGCACTTGCTGAACAATATAATAGACCATCCAGCCGAACAGGATGGGACCTGCCCAATGATTAATGAATTTCCTGGTTGCCGGTGAAATGGTGAGCATATACAACTGCAAAGAACGAGTATTCAATCCATATCAAAAAGCAATCACAACAGCACAAAATGAACACAAAAGCATGTATTTTCATATTCGAATGAAACAGCAGCCGATTATTTTGGGTATTGATCCGGGTAGTTTATTGATGGGTTATGCCTTACTCAAAGCCGACAAAAACCAACCTCGGGTTCTATTGATGGACGTGTTGAAATTATCAAATGAAAAAGATATCTATGCCAGGTTGCACCTCATACATGAAAAAGTAAGCGAACTTATCAAACTATACCGCCCTTCTTCTTTTGCCATCGAAGCACCATTTTTTGGAAAGAATGTACAAAGTATGTTGAAGTTGGGAAGAGCACAGGGTGTAGCAATAGCAGCGGCGATGCAGGCAGGACTCAGTGTTACAGAGTATTCACCCAAAAAAGTAAAACAATCTATAACAGGGAATGGCAATGCCAGTAAAGAGCAAGTGTGGAACATGTTGAAAACTATTTTACAAGTTGATGAACAGCCCAGGTATTTTGATGCATCCGATGCTTTGTCGGTAGCGCTTTGTCATCATTTCAACAACAGGGTTATTCAACCATCAACCACTAAAAAGAAAGCTAGTAACTGGGAAGATTTTGCCCGACAATTTCCGAACAGGGTAATTAAGAAATAAAGATGCCGGGATTATGATTGAGCCATTGCTGTAAGAATCTTCTGCTGAATCTCCTGCAATTTTCCATGGGTCACATTCGGCTTACTTCTGTTGAAGTTCAGATCGGCTGCACTGTTCACGGGTAACAGGTGCAGATGTGCATGTGGAACATCCAGTCCCAATACCATCATACCACAGCGATTGCAGGGAAACGATTGTTCAATGGCCCTGGCAATGGGTTGCGCAAAGAGCAGGATAGAAGAGAGGTAATCAGCTTCCAGGTCAAAGAATTTATCCGTTTCGATTTTGGGTACTACCAACACATGACCTTCCGCATGCGGATAAATATCCAGAAAGGCGATGAAATGTTCGTTCTCTGCTATGCGATAACAAGGAATGATACCGGCGATGATCTTGGAAAATATTGTCATGGATGAATAGTTGTAAGGAGTTATATCAGATAAGCATTATCAGATAGAAATATCTTCAATTCTAAATTTCAATATACCGGTGGGAGCCTGAATCTCTGCCACTTCTCCCTTGGTCTTCCCCATCAAGCCTTTTCCAATGGGTGAGCCGGCAGAAATTTTTCCTTGCTTGAGATCTGCTTCTTTTTCTCCAACAATCTGGTACGTAAGCACCTTATTGTTGGCAAGGTTGGTAATGGTAACCTTGGTAAGGATGGTTACTTTACTGGTATCTATGGTACTGGTATCAACAATTTTGGCGTTGGCAATCATGCCTTCCAACTGCTTGATTTTTGCTTCCAGAATTCCCTGCGCTTCCTTGGCCGCATCATACTCGGCATTCTCCTTTAAGTCACCCTTTTCTCTTGCCTCTGCAATAGCTCTTGAAGAAGCCGGTCTGTCAATAGATTTCATGCGCTGCAGTTCTTCGCGCATCTTATCAAATGTCTCTTTCGTTACATACATGTTAGCGTCTGCCATACAAATTCGTTTAGGTCGGATAAAAAAAATACAACGCCACGAATCGAGGCGTTGTAGAACACAAATTTAAAAATCTTTCCGGTTGTTTGTCGTTAAAACCAATGAAAAATCGAAATAAATATACTTTATATTTAATATTTAGTGTTTTTCTAGGGCAATTTCTTTCGAATATTACCAGTCCACGTCTGGAATCTCCAGTGTAGAGGGGCTGCTGAGATCTAGTTTTTTCAGGATCACCTCCGAAAGTTTGCGGTAAGCTTCCTGGCTGTAGCCGGCAATATGGGGAGTAATCAATACTCGGGGATCAGCCAATAATACATCCAATCGCTTTTTTTCTTCGGGAGTATAGGTATCGAGTTGTTCATTTTCCAACACATCGAGTGCGGCTGCCTTGATCTGGTTTTTCTGCAGTGCGCCAATGAGTGCATCTGTATCTACCAATTGACCCCGACCTGTGTTCACAAAATAGGGTTGCTTTTGAAGTCCACTGAAAAATTTTGCATCCGCATAGTGATGAGTCTCCTCTGTCAGCGGAAGGTGTAAGCTAACTATATGGCAATGCTTTTGGATATCTGCCAGCGTCGATTCGCGTACATAAGTAGAGCCAAATTTTTTTCTGTATTTGTCATGGGCAAACACGATAACACCAAAGGAGGCCAGCAGGTATGCCAATGCGGTACCGGTATTCCCCAAACCAATGATACCTACAACTTTCTCCGTTAATAGTTCCCCCCGTTGCATATCACGAACCCACTTTCCCTGCTTGATTTCTTCTGCTGAGATATTGATTTTTCTCATGATATTAATCAATAATCCTATTATATGCTCAGCGACTGCGCCACTATTACCTTCCGGACTATTGATACATTGGATACCACGACTCTCTGCATAGGCTACATCAATATGCTCCATACCACTTCCTAATCGGGCAATCCACCGGAGTTCAATCGCCACATCAATCAAATCTTTGTCAATTGCTGGTTTGGAGGCCACCACAATACCATGAAACCGATAGAGATTAGCAGCCAACCAAGTGGCATCAGGTGACATTTCAACCGTCACTTCATATCCCCCCCTTTCCAGTCCCTCCTTCAAACAGGGATGTGCCGGTGCTGTAATTAATACTTGTTGCTTTTTCATAGATAAAAGATCATTTCATTTGAAAGGTTAATGCTGCAAATTGCTCAACTGATAACTGTTCAGCTCGCTGATCAAAAATGGGTTGCTTCAATATCTCTTCCGTAAAAAGACTCTTCACTGCATTGCGCAACATCTTTCGGCGCTGATTGAATGCAGTCTTCACCAATACCCATAAAGCACGTTCCGACCGAACCGGAATTTCATCTGCCTTGCGCTTCAACCGAAGTACACCACTCATTACTTTCGGTGGCGGATCAAATGAAGTGGGTGGCACATCAAAAAGATACTCAGCTTCATAGTAGGCCTGTACCAAAACACTCAAGATGCCATAGACTCGACTACCCGGGGGTGCAACAATTCTTTCAGCTACTTCCTTTTGAAACATTCCAATCATGACAGGCACCTTATCCCTCCACTCCAATACCCGAAATACTATCTGACTTGAAATGTTGTAGGGAAAATTTCCCATGAGGGTAAACGGAACATCGAAAGGACAAGCAATATCTAAAATACTTCCCTGAATCAGTTTCCCCTGCAATGCAGGGTATTTTTTATACAAATAATTTACTTTCTCCTCATCTAATTCGACCGCTTTCAAATCAACATCCTCCAGCTCGAGTAAAAATCGGGTAAGTGCACCGCCACCCGGACCAACCTCAAGCAGATGAGAACCATTGGTAGAACGCCACACATCCACCAGTTGCCTGCATATCGACTCATCTTTGAGGAAATGCTGGCCCAGTGATTTTTTGAGTGTGTACTCCATGCAACAAAAATACAGCATTTGCCGTTGGAAGTTTCGGTACTGCGGCTATTTCAGATGATTGCTGCTTAGGATTACGTATTTTTACCTAATAATTTGGACGCATGAGTAATGAAGCACAAAAACCTATTGTTGGATTTACCACAGGAGACCTCAATGGTATCGGGATTGAATTGTTGATCAAAACTGTTTCCGACAGCCGACTGACAGATTTCTGTACCCCTGTCATTTTTGGTAACAACAAAGTTTTGAATTTCTATCGCAAATCGCTGCCCGATTTGAACCTCAACTATAGCAACCTCAAAGACCTGAACAGACCTTTCTTAAAACAAGTTAATTTGTATAACTGTTGGGAGGAAGAAGTAGAAATCAAACCCGGGGAATTGAATGCAACCGGTGGGAAATATGCATTGCTCTCCCTCCAGACTGCTACCCAGGCATTGTTAGACAAAAAAATACACGCACTCGTTACTGCACCGATTCACAAGAAAAATATTTATTCTGATGAATTCCCCTTCTCTGGTCATACGCCCTACCTCAAAGCAATGTTCCAGGTGCAGGATGTACTGATGATGATGGTTGCATCGAATATGCGGGTGGGTGTAGTATCGGAACATATTCCCCTGCAAGATGCTGCGAAAGCTGTAACGCGTGAATCACTGCGCTCAAAACTTGCCATCTTTCAGCAAAGTCTGATCAAAGATTTTGGCATATCCAAACCAAGGATTGCTGTTCTCGGACTCAATCCACATGCCGGCGATCAGGGTCTTATCGGTAAAGAAGAAGAGTCGATAATACAACCCCTGATCAAAGAAATGAAACATCAGATGATGGTCTTTGGGCCCTATTCAGCTGATGCATTTTTTGCACGGGGCAATCATGAAAGATTTGATGGCGTACTGGCCATGTACCATGATCAGGGATTGATTCCATTCAAAAGTCTGTCTGTAGGAGAAGGCATCAACTATTCAGCCGGATTACCCGCCATCAGAACCAGTCCGGACCACGGCACTGCTTTTGATATTGCAGGCAAGGGCAAGGCAGATCATAGTTCTATGTTGGCAGCTGTTTTTGAGGCCATTGAAATATACCAGCATAGAACCGGACATGCAGAGATGAATAGCAATCCCCTGAAAAAAATGAGTGCCCGCATGTTTGCCAACTCAGTGGATGAGCGCATTGATGACAACGAAAGATAGCAGCCCGTCTGACCCCTGCGTAAGTAAATCGACAAATAAAGGAATGCTATTTGAAAATTGATTCCGCTATACCCTTGTTGATGGTGTAGCTCGCGTAAGTAATCTCTATCCTACCCTTTTTGTTCTTCAATTTTTCTGCTTCAGTTTTTGGTTTATCCCCATCTGAAAATTCGAGTGTAACGCCTTTAGGCAGTTTGTAGTCTTTTGTCTGGAAGCTAATCACCACTTTATCAGGAAGTGCATATTGTCGGAAATTTCCGTATTGCATTTCCATTTCATAGGTTCCATTTTCCTTCGTGGTGGAAATCGCTTTTTTGATCAATAAACCCGGCTCATCGATATATAAAGTGGTTAAAACGATATCGCTGTTTTCTTCCACCGGCAGCAGTTTTACAATGCGCAGTGTTTGCCCTTCTAATAATTGAGTTCCCGCATCAAGTGCCAGGAACCGTTCGGTAGTTAACAATGAACGCATATTAATGCTGATGCCACCCTTGGGCAGGATTGAAATTCCACCATCTTTCTGCAGTTTAAAGCGGTCTGGTTTTCGGAAATACACTTTCACCTTTCCTACCGGCGCCTTGATGAAAGCCACATCTGTTTTCATCTTTCCTTCTGCGATATAATCGTTCACCTGATCAAGCTTTGCCTTCACTTTAGTAACCAGAGCCGTTACATCCTGTGCCGGCAAAGAGGTAGAAACAACAAGCAATAAAAAAATTATAAATGGTCGCATCAGCTTACAATATCTTTTCTTTTAAAAATAACAGCGGCAGCCCCCACAAATACAAATATGTGTATCAATAAGATTAGAGCGGAGGTCTTGATTTTTTCCGGATAAGCCAGAGATCCAGGAATGGCTTCGTTAAGTTCATTCACCCGCAAATCAAAAAACTCTTTCCAGGTGATCATGTGGGTCGTGAATAAATAGGGCTTGACCAGATTGAATAAAGGAATATTCATAGTACTGAGGAGTGTACTCACAATTATAACGCTCATGGTAGCCACAATCGGTCCGATTGAATTCTCAGCAAACAATGACAAGAGAAAGCCGAGGGCAGCTACAGTAGTCATTGCCAGTGCTGCGAAACAAAACGCGCCTGCATACCGCCAGAAAACATCACCGGACTTGATAAAGACTGCATAACTGCTCTTCATAATAAACATATCATCGGTTCCAAAGATGAGCATACTCAGGAACAGCGCCTGCAGGGCCACCCAGACGAGTAGCATGATGGTATATACTACTGAAGCCAGGTATTTGGCTACGATGAATTCAACCCTGCTCACAGGTTTTGACATGAGTAATCGAAGAGTGCCCGTGTTGGCTTCGCCGGAAATCATATCTGCTGCAATGAGTGCGATCAACAAGGGAACATGCACCAGCAATAATTGCAGTACAATGAAACAAACAAAATAACCATTCAGCAAATTGCCTTCCAATGCAAATGAACTATTGAAATCTGCCATCACAAAAGAGGCATATTCTTGTCCGTCAACTTTGAGTCCCAACTGCACCATCCCTATCAACGCTGTGATAGCGGCAAATGCAATATAGGTCCGCGGTCGGCGGAAAATCTTGAACAATTCAATTTGAAAAAGTGTCCACATGTTTTTTTCCGGCGGTTACCTGTAAAAAATAATCTTC